>NZ_JBNUPN010000014.1:0-51271 GCF_050409405.1 Facklamia sp. P13069
ACGAATGCCTTTCGAATCAAACTTAAGACAATGCATGGGCACATATTTGATATCGATTTGTACCTTTTCGCCTGGATAAGTTACTTGGGTCGGTTTCCATCTAGACTTGGGATATTTTTTCTTAGCATCCGCTACGCTCTTATTCCAACCCTGCTCACGAATCTGTTTGCACATACTATCATAACTACGTGAATAACCTTCACGCTGACATTGAACATAAACTTCCGCGAGCCCTTCATGACCATAGCGTTGATATTTTGCTTTAATTATTTGTAGTTCGTTATCGGTATGCTGATTAGGGTGTGAGTGAGGACGTCGTGATTGATTTCTTATACTCTCCCAACTTCCGTCATATCGATCACGCCAACGTTTTACATTTTGTCGAGACGTATGATAACGCCGAGCTGCTGCTGCATTATTATCATGTTCGATGGCATACTCTACAATTCTTTTTCTTAATCGCATTTCTTCTGTTATAATATTTTTCATGGGAGCTTCCTTTCGCTAAGTTGTTTGTATATCTTTAGTGTAACAGAAGCTCCCTATTTTTATTTGTTTTATGTCACATATGTATTATCGTCTAACATTTTCTCACACTGCTTCAAATTTATTTTGCTTTCGATCAACAGTCATTTGCCTTCGTGGTATAATCATTTCAAAGGAAGTGAAATTTATGAAAGCTCAAGAAAGACGCCAAGCCATTTTAGCATTCTTAAAAGAACAAAGCGAAGCGATAACGGCCAATGAGTTAGCTAGTCGTTATCAAGTCAGTCGTCAGGTAATTGTTGGAGATATTGCTTTATTACGGGCCCATCATAAAGTAGAAATTTTAGCCACTAATCAGGGATATTTAATTCCTTCTTCCCCGATTAACAATACTGCTACTAAGGGGTATACGGGGGTGATTGTTTGTCGTCATGATGATAGTCAAATGCGGCTAGAGTTAGAAACAATATTAGCCTATCAGGGTAAAGTGCTTGATGTGCAAATAGAGCATCCGGTTTATGGTTTATTGTCTGCTGCCCTTCATATTCATTCGCAAGCTGATCTTGAAGCCTTTCTAGAACGTATGGCAACTTATGAAGGTGAAATGTTAGCATCCTTAACGGATGGTATTCATTCACATACCATACAGGTGCCTAGTCTAAAAGAATTTAAGCTAATCGAAAATGCTTTGTCACAAGAAAAAATCCTCTATGTATAGACAGGTGTCTTGACACCATTATAGATTGTTGTTAAACTGCTTTTATAGTAAATTTTTTGGAGGTTCTTATGTCTCAAACTACTCGCTTATCTAAAACACGCCAATTGACGTTCGCTAGCTTACTCACAGCAATTGGTATTATCATACCAATGGTTATGCCACTTAAAATTGTGATTCCTCCTGCTTCTTATACTTTGGCTAGTCATGTGGCAATTTTTATGGCCATGTTTATTTCGCCTTTTACAGCTGTTTTAGTAAGTTTAGGTACTAGTCTGGGATTTCAATTAGCTGGCTTTCCTATGATTATTGTTGCAAGAGCTGCTTCGCACGTTGTATTTGCTTTTGTTGGCGCTAAAATGCTTCAACAAAAACCGCAATGGTTAGCAACAAGTCGCAATAAATGGACGTTTTCTTTCATCATCAACTTAATTCATGCGGTTGCTGAAGTATTCGTCGTCTATGTGATCACCCAAGCTGGTTTTAGCCAAGCCAGTGAAAACTTCTTATATGTTTTAATTGTTCTAGTGGGTGGAGGAACTCTTATCCACGGCATGGTTGATTATTTCTTAAGTGATTATTTCGCTAAACAATTAGCAACACGAGCTAAAATTCCTGTCTATCCAATGGTATAGTAAATTCTATATACTAAAAGGCAAGTGGAAACACTTTGCCTTTTATTTTTTTCCTATGATACAATCAAAACAAATGCCTAGCGAGGAGGAAAATGATGAATCGCCCTGATGTTATTGTTATTGGTGGAGGCACTAGCGGAATGATGGCAGCAATCCACGCTGGCATGAATGGCGCGCGTGTGCTGTTACTTGAAAAAAATTATAAATTAGGACGCAAATTAATTCTTACCGGAGGTGGCCGCTGTAATGTCACCAATCGTTCACCTCGTGAAGTATTCATTGACCATATTCCAGGTAATGGTAAGTTTCTTTATTCTGTATTAGAACAATTTGATTCACAAGATATAATCGATTTTTTTCAAACACGAGGTGTTCGCTTAAAAGAAGAAGATCATGGGCGGATGTTTCCCATTTCGGACTCTGCGCGCACCATTCGCGACTGTTTAATTAATGAGATGAAACATTATGCCATTGAAGTAATTGCTGGTGAACCTGTTGAAGAAGTTCTGTATAATCAAGAAACAGCTTCTGTTAGAGGTGTTCAAACCAGCAAAGCGACATATACTGCCAAAGCTGTCATCTTAGCCTCAGGCGGCAAGGCCTATCCTCGCACCGGTTCGACAGGAGATGGCTATCGATGGGCCAAAGACGCTGGTCACAGTTTGACGGATTTTTATGCCACTGAAGTCCCCTTATTATCCAACGATTCCTTTGTTCAAGACAAGTCATTACAAGGTATTTCATTGAGGGACGTTAATGTCAAAGTACTAGATAAAAAAGGGAAAACAATTGTTTCCCATCAAATGGATATGATTTTTACCCACTTTGGTTATTCAGGACCAGCTATTTTAAGATGCTCCGGCCATGTCAATTTATACCTTAAAGAAAGCCAAGAAAAAATTGCGAATCTAACCATTGATCTTATCCCATATATTTCATATGAAGAGCTCAAGAAACTGGCAGAAGAACAAAGAGAAAAGCAAGTTGATAACATTCTGCGCCAATGGTTACCTGACAAACTAAATGGCTTGATTCAAAAACAAGTAGGAATCCAAGAAAAGTCAGCTTATAAGCAAGTCAACCATTCTATTCAAGAAGCGCTGTGGAAACGAGTCAAAGCTTTTCCACTCACTGTTTATGGCAGTCAACCACTTGAAAAAGGTTTTGTAACGGGTGGAGGGGTTAACTTAAAAGAAATCACCCCTCAAACCATGGCGTCTAAATTAATGAAAGGCCTCTATTTCTGTGGTGAAATCATTGACATTAATGGTTATACAGGTGGCTATAACATTACAGCTGCTTTTGCAACAGGTGCTGTTTCTGGACAACACGCAGCTTGGTTCAGTCTTTCTTCGTAAAGAGTTTATATTTTTCATTGCAATAAAAAACATCGCAGCCAAGGCTTGCGATGTTTTTGTCTTTATCTTTTTTTATTCAGCACTTGTTTCTTCAGTACTCTCAGCGTCGCTATCCTTATCTTTATCTTCTAATTCAAAAGCTTTCGGATTCGATACAATTAACACGCCATTTACAACCATTGATTCAGCTGGTAAATCGTTCCATTGTCTCAATTGGTCAATACTTACTTCATACTTGTCTGCTAAAACTTCGAGTGTCTCGCCAGGAGCTACTTGATGGTAGTCTACCCATGGATTAGTGACAGCAATTTCTTCACCAATATAGACCACGTTGTCAAGTAAACCGTTCCATCCACGAAGCGCTTCAACCGAAACTTCGAATTGATTCGCTATACTTTCTAAGGAATCTTCTTCAGTCACCTTATAAATACTCGGTGCCTTTTCAGGATGGGAAAGGGTTAATTCTGTTCCTTGCTCAATTTCTTTACCTTCTTCTAATTCGCTCCATTCAATAATTTGAGCTTCTGTTACTGGGTAAACCTCTAATAAGTCTTGAATTCTTTCGTCTTCCATTAAAGTATGCTTAATTGGATAAATTTCTTCTAATGGGCGAGCTTGTTTAAAGACTGTAATCGCTTGGCTTGGATCCTTCAAGTAAAGAATATCTCCTACTTCAATCGCATCATTTAAGAGGCCGTTCCATTGGCGTAAATCATTTTCATTAATGTCATTAGCCTTTGCAATATCAGCCAATTTTTCCCCTTCAGTCACTTCATGAGTCGGCAAGTCAATACTTTCAGGATCTAGCGCCTTGGTTCTCGGATCAGTGAGTTTATCTTCATCTTTTTGTAAAGTTTTAGGTTTGCGAATATTCACTTCGCGCGGCTCCTTTTTAAGAGTCTTTGGTTTTTCATTATTAATACCTAGCCCATCGCTTTGTGGTTGAGAATCACTGGATGTATCTGGCGTGGTGGTTAATTGATTACCTGTTGAGTTATTAGAAGTTGTGTTAGTTTGACTTGGTACATAATTGGAGCCTGAGCTTGGTAAATAAATCACTTCACCAGGGTAGATCATGGTATCTGTTCGACCATTAAAAGCCATCAGTTGACGGCCAGTCATACCATAGGCTTGAGCAATAGTATCAAAGTTGTCCCCCGCCACAACCGTGTAAGCATTGGATGAGTAAGACGGTTGACTTGGACGGTTGGGATTTGTAAGATCAGTTGATCCGTTAGATGTTACTGCTAGTTTATCTCCCGGATAGATTAAATCTGAAACTAAGCCGTTCCATGCCACTAACTGATTAACAGTCACACCATATCTTAAAGCAATGGTATAAAGGCTATCACCTTTATTAACAACATACGAACCTTGATTGTTGGATCCTTGATTAGCCCCCCCAGGTGTTACAGAAGTAGTTCCTCCATCAGCTACTGCTAATAAGTCCCCTACATCAATAAAGTCGGAGGACAGCCCGTTCATAGCCTTTAACTGACTAACCGTTAAGCCGTAGGCATTAGCAATTTTATAAAGACTGTCGCCTTTTTGAACCACATAAGTGGCTGGATCTTCTTTCACTACCGGTGGCTGACTTGGTTGATCTGTTGTATTTGAACCATTTAAAGCTAAACGATCACCTACATCTATATAGTTACCTGTGAGACCATTAAAAGATCGTAATTGATCGACGGATAAACCGAATTTATTTGCAATGGAATAGAGGGTATCCCCTTTTTTTACGACATAATAACCTGCCTCCTCTTGATTACTACTTTTGTCTCCTCCATCCATACTCACAATCAATTGAGCACCTATATCGATAGTTGTACTTGATAAGCCATTTAAAGCCATTAAGTCTTGTTCAGACAAACCATATTTACGAGCTATGCTATAAATCGTATCGCCTTTTTCGACCACATGGGTGGTATTGGCTGATGCTTGAGTCAAGCCCATTAAAGTGATAACAGACAAGCAAATAGCCGATTTATTGATCAGCTGTTGAATTGTTTTCTTCATCTATGAGAACCCCCTTTTTTAATAGTTTTGTTTAGTAACTATAGTATAACATGACCCAATAAGCAGGCAAAGTTATTCTAGCGGAAATCATTTTAGATTCATACTTTTGTCATTAATTATTAACACGACAGTAAGATTATCTATTCAATTTATTATTTTTTTATATGAATCCTTATGCTATATAAAATTTTATATAAGTGGCTATTTTGGTTCGCCTTTCTATTGAAATAAGAATTACTATATGGTATTTTCAACTTGTTTGATAAATATTTTTTGGTGGTGATATTCTTGTCGTTAAATTTTAAGATAAGTATTAAAGTTGCTCCGTGTCATCGTCATTATTTTGCATTTCTTCATCAAGCGCTAAGCAAAGCTCATTACCTCCCATCTCATTATTCAATTATCCCCATACTCTTATGCGACTTAAGTTCAGCCCATATCAATGTTAATACTCTAATCATTGATAGCAACGGAGATTTTTGGTACTCCAACCAATCCTTAGAACAAATTTCACACAATATACTCCAAGACCAACACCTCTTCATACCTTTTAATAGTTGTTTAGATAGCCTTCTTTGGCTCAATTTACGCTATTGCTCCTATTTTAATACACTCGAAGATCATACTAATCGACAAACGGTTATCAAATACGGCTTCTTCTACTATCAATTAAATACTGACCGTAACTTATCTTTTATCTATCCCTTATCCATTCGATACCAAGCTTTATCTTTTAATAGCAATCGCCCTCATAACCCTCCTTCTATCTACTCTTTTAATCGCTTTGTAGATTTCAGCCTATAAATAGGCATAAACTTTTTAGTTAGAAAATAAAAAAACTTGATTGTCGCTACTAAACGACAATCAAGTTTTTTAAAAGAGTCCAAAGAATCTTTTTTTCTTTTTTCTTATTGATTTTGAGTGTTTAGCTTCTAACTTATGAATGGGATCTCCGTTAAAGATATCCCGAGCATTTTGTAAGAAGTAGTCGACCTTTGCCTGACCAAAATCTTGTTCTAGTTGATTAAATGCAGCCTTCATATTAAATGGTCGAAAATCCACATGGTGGACGTCAGAAGCAATAACATGTGCTAAATTAAGTTCAATCATTTCTCTTGCTGTTTTTTGAAGTTTTTCACCATATAAGCCCACATAAGAAGAAGAAGTGATTTGTGATAAACATCCCATCTGAATTAAGTCATATAAATCCTCATAATTTTCAGCTAATTGATGATTTCTTTCTGGATGCGCAATTAAAGGTGTTATTCCCATATCAATTAACTGCAATAACATTTTAGGCGCAAATTCTGGGACTTTAGCAGTTGGAAATTCAATCAAATAATATTTGTCCGATCCATCTAGAGATAATAAATCACCATTATAATAATCTTCCATAAATTGCTTGGTTAAGCGTATTTCTTGACCGGGATACACTTTAACTTGTAGGCCAGCTCTTTCGTAATCAGCAGATAATTTGTCCGTAAATTTTATAACATCCTCTTTATGATTAATAAATTGACCATTACGATGGTGGGGGGTTAAAACAATATGTTGGACCCCTTCTTCTTGACCCATTTTAGCTAGGTAAATAGAATCTTCTAGCGTTTGCGCCCCATCGTCTACTCCGGGTATGAGATGTGAATGTAAATCAACAATCATTTTTATTACTCATCCTTGCTATCTTTTTCGGAATCATGACCGTAACCATAACCATAATATGAATAATAGCCTGATCCTTCTTCACGCGGAACACCATTCATAACATATCCTAAAATATTCGCATTGACATTATCTAAGATTTCTTTCGCTTGGCGTACTTCCTCACGACGAACATAGCCATAACGTAATACCATCAAAATACCATCCACACGTGTTGCTAAAATTTGTGGATCAGCCACAGCAGTAATAGGTGGCGTATCATAGATTATCAAATCAAAATATTGATTCAACTCATGCATAATGGATGTCATACGAGCTGAACCGAGTAATTCTGAAGGGTTCGGCGGAATAGGTCCACACGGCAATAAGTAAAGACCTGTTTCGGGATTATGTTGAACTACCTGATTAAATTTGACCTCAGGATTGGCAATTAAGGTTGACAGTCCTTCTTTATTATCGATTCTAAAAGTTCGATGAAGGGTTGGCTTACGCATATCCGCATCAACAATCAAAACCTTTTTCTCTGTTTGAGCCATAACAACCGCTAAGTTTGCTGAAACGGTCGACTTGCCTTCAGCCGGAATACAAGAAGAAATTAGTAAACTCTTAAGCTTCCGATCGACTTGAGCAAATTCAATATTCGTACGGATGGCACGGAATTGCTCCGCATTAATAGATTGAGGAGATGTATAAGTAATTAAAGAGGTTCCAAATTCTTGATCTTTTAATAATTTACTTTCTTTTTTCTTTCGAGTATTAAACATGCTAAACCTTCTTTCTAGTCCGTTTTTGTGATTTACTACTTGCTATACGAGAACTTTTCACTTCTTTACTTGAAAGTTGATAAATATGTCCTAAATCATTCATTCCTAGACTTGCCATAAATTCATCATCTTTGACGGTTGTGTCAGAAATTTCGGATAATAAAATAATTAAGATGGCAATCGCCAGACCCATTAGGGCCCCAATAATTGAATAAATTGGCAAACTAGGAGAAACTCGGTTTGGGTTAAAGGAAGCTGGAGAAAGAATAAAAATGTTGGTATCTTCTCCCCCATAAATATCGCTGACTGTTTCTTCAAAAACTGTAATCACATTATAAAGAACATTTTGAGCAGCTTGAGGGGACTCAAGCTGAACGGAAACATAAAAAGCTTGTGAGTTTGGTGATTGTTCCACCGTAATAGCATCTTTTAAATCTCCTACCGAATAAGCCTTATTGGCATCATCGCTCACTCGATTAAGAACACTGTCACCCGTGATAATATCGCGGTAAGTATTAATCAACTGTGAGTTAGCTTGTAATTCACTGTATTGGATAGGCGATTGTCCCATTCGCTCTTCTGATTGATTCACTAAAAGCTGAGCCGTTGAGCGGTAATTAGGTGTTACAAATAAAATCATAAAAGCAATCGCCAAAATGATCCCTAAGAGAGTTAAACTAAATATTTTAAAAGCATGCTTAGTAAATAATTTCCATAAATCTTTTAAGCTAATTTCTTCTTGTTGCATGTTAACCTCCGTATTGTGTGCTATCATTAGCAAATTTTATTATCTTTTCTTTCATAATTTTAGGCTGATGAACCGCCTCTTTCAAACTTTCGACAAATTCCAAAGTCTCTTGTAGTGGAATTGGTACAACTTTTCCAACAAATATTTGATCATTTAATTGATTTTCAACAAGTTCTGATCCGGTCAATAATTCTTCATAAAGCTTCTCACCTGGTCGAATACCTGACTCTCGAATACCGATTTCTTCAACTGTATGCCCGGAAAGGAGAATCATTTTCTTGGCTAAATCAAGAATTTTAACAGGTTCCCCCATGTCAAGGATAAAAACTTCACCATCTTGGGCAAAAGTTCCAGCAAAAACAACTAATTGGCTGGCTTCTGGAATAGTCATAAAATAGCGAATCATTCTAAAATCTGTAACTAACACAGGACCTCCAGCGGCTATTTGCTTTTTAAAAGCAGGAACAACACTGCCTCGACTGCCCAGTACATTTCCAAAACGAACTGCACAATAAAGGGATGCTGACTGCTTGTTCATGCCAGTGATAATTAACTCAGCTACTCGTTTAGTCGCTCCCATAATATTAGGGGGATTGACCGCTTTATCCGTAGATATCATTACCATTTTAGACACTCTAGCTTGATCGACAGCTCGTGCGACATTGTATGTGCCCAAAATATTATTTTTATAAGCTTCGACCGGGTTAGCTTCCATTAAAGGTACGTGTTTGTGAGCAGCCGCGTGATAGATAATATCAGGTTGATATTCTTTAAATATTTCTAATAGACGGTCATAGTCTTGGATATCCGCAATAACCGGAATATATTGAATCATACGTTCGTTATAAGTTTTAATCATCTCATGATAGATAAGATAGATAGAGTTCTCCCCATGCCCTAATAAAATAACTTTTGCTGGATTATGTTTAGAAATTTGACGGGTTATTTCAGATCCGATAGACCCTCCTGCTCCCGTTATTAGAATGGTTTTCCCTTCTAATTCCTTTCTCATAGCAGTTTCGTCTAGTTCGATTTCCTGACGGCCCAAAAGGTCTGAAATCTTAATTTCACGCATGGATTCTTTTGGTTGATGGATTCCTAATAAAACGTCTTCAACTTTTGGCATATTATAGACGCGCACACCTAATTCGTTACAATAACGAAGTATTTCTTCATATTTTTCTGGTTTCAGGGAAGGAATAGCAATGACAGCTTTTACGATATTGTACTGCTTAGTTAATTCCGTAAGTTGTTCTAAGCCCCCTACTACCTCGACGCCTCCTATATTCATACCAATTTTAGAGTGGTCTTCATCTAGGATAGCAACCACTTTTTCGTTTCTTGGATGACGTTGGTAAGCATTCATAAAAAGTGATCCACCGTCTCCTGCTCCAATTAATACAATATTTTCTCTGTTTTTGTTATCGATATTAGTGACTCTGTTTTTAGTGTGATAAATATATTGCCATAATATTCGTAAAGCACTGATTGCAACCCCTGCTAGACCTGCTACTATAATTAAATAGCGAAAAGAGAGCCATTTAAGCACTATAGATAAAACCAACCCAGAAATTAAATTGGCAAAAATAACAATTAAAAATAAAAGCGAAAAGTCGACCATAGTCGCATAGCGCTTTATACGTGAATCGACTTTAAAATGCTTAGAGACTGCATAATATAAACCAAAGGACAATAATAAATGTCCCACATAAAACTGCATTGGGACTTTGAATATACCTAAAAAAATGACTAAAGCAACAATTGTTGCTAGACAAAAAGCTAAAAGGTCACTGACTGCCCATATCAATCGTTTGTGGGCAAAAGGTAGGTTTTCTACCCATTGAACGAAACGAAGTGATAACGTCTCTTGGTTTCTTAACATGCTTTCATTCCTCACTATAATCTATTAGCTATATAGAACATTATCTTTCTCTAGTACGTCCTAATTTTGATAGCCATATTATCTCTATCATTTTACCTATATTATTAGGCACTTTCAATGTGTTTAAGGACAAATTTCATTAAAACTATCTAATTATAGTCAGGAAAATAAAAAGAGCAAACGATTTAAGGTTAAAACCACCTTAAATCGTTTGCCTAATCAATTTATTTAATTGACTTACATCATACCCATACCTGGTTGGGCAGGCATTTCAGGTTCGTCTTTAGGAATTTCAGCTACGACAGCTTCAGTTGTTAATAATAAAGCGGCTACCGATGCAGCATTTTGTAAGGCTGAACGAGTTACCTTAGTTGGATCAACAATACCAGATTGAATCATATCTTCAAACTGATCCGTTGTTGCATTATAGCCTGTTCCTTCTTTTGAAGAAATAATTTTATTGACGATCACTGAGCCTTCACGACCTGCATTTTCAGCAATTTGACGAACAGGTTCTTCTAAAGCACGAACCACAATCTTCACCCCAGTTGCTTCATCATCAGTTTCTGTTTCTGTGGCAGCTACTTGATCTTTAATGATTAAGTAAGCTGCTCCTCCACCCGCTACGATTCCTTCTTCAACAGCAGCGCGAGTGGCATTTAATGCGTCTTCAATACGTAATTTAACTTCTTTTTGTTCGGTTTCAGTTGCTGCTCCGACTTTAATGACTGCTACACCACCAGCTAATTTCGCTAAACGTTCTTGTAATTTTTCTTTGTCATAGCTTGAAGTAGTTTCTTCTGCTTGGTGACGAATTAAAGCTACACGTTCTTTAATAGCTTCGGATGAACCAGCACCTTCAACAATCGTTGTGTCATCTTTAGTCACAGTCACTTTTCCAGCTGAACCTAAGTGGTCGATGGTTGCATCTTTTAATTCAAAGCCTAATTCTTCAGAAATTACAGTAGCTCCAGTAAGAATCGCAACATCTTCTAACATCGCTTTACGACGGTCTCCAAATCCTGGTGCTTTAACTGCAGCTACATTTAAAGTTCCGCGTAATTTATTTAAAACTAAAGTTGGTAAAGCTTCCCCTTCAACATCTTCAGCAATAATCAATAACGGACGGCCAGATTGCATTACTGCTTCTAATACTGGAAGCGCATCTTGAATGTTAGAAATCTTGCGGTCTGTAATTAAGATATATGGATTTTCTAAATCTGAAATCATTTTTTCATTATCGGTTACCATATATTGTGATAAGTAACCACGATCGAATTGCATACCTTCTACAACTGATAATTCAGTCTCAATGGTTTGAGAATCTTCAATAGTGATTACACCATCGTTGCCGACTTTTTCCATAGCATCAGCAATCAATTCGCCAACCTTTTGGTCTCCTGATGATACAGCTGCTACTTGTGCAATCGCTTCTTTAGAAGATACAGGTTGTGATAATTCTTCTAAAGCTGCTACAGCTGTCCTAGTTGCTTTATCAATTCCACGACGAATACCAACTGGGTTAGCACCTGCTGTAACGTTCTTCATTCCTTCACGTGCAATTGCTTGAGTTAAAACAGTGGCAGTCGTTGTTCCGTCTCCAGCTATATCATTGGTTTTTGAAGCTACTTCTTGCACTAATTGAGCACCCATATTTTCATAACGGTCTTCCAATTCTATTTCACGCGCAATGGTTACGCCGTCGTTTGTAATAAGTGGAGAACCGTAAGTCTTATCTAAGACAACGTTACGTCCCTTAGGGCCCATTGTTGTTTTAACCGTATCTGCTAATAAGTCTACCCCGCGCAATAAAGCTGCACGTGCGTCTTCTGAGAATTTCAATTCTTTTGCCATTTATACCGCTCCTTTATATCTTTTTCTATTGAGTTCTTTATTAAATATCTTTTATTCAATAATTGCTAAAGCTTCTTTTAATTCGATAATAATAAATTTTTCACCTTGGTCTTCAATCTCGGTCGCTGAATAAGATTTATAGATAACTTGATCGCCAACTTTAATTCCGTCTTCTGATTCTATTTCAGGACCAACCGATACTACTTCACCAATTTGTTGTTTTTCTTGAGCAGAGCTAGGTAACACAAAGCCGCTTGCTGTTGTTTCTTCGACTTCCTTTGGTTTTAGAACAATACGTTTTGCTAAAGGTTTCAACATGAAAATCCCTCCAAATTTTATTATTTAGCACTCTGTTGATATAAGTGCTAATCACAATTAATATATTAGACCATCTTTGATTAAAAAGCAAGAAATAGATATAAAAATCTCATTATTTTTTCCTAAAACCATAAAAAAACTTCTCACTATAAATAGTAAGAAGTCCAATCATTTTCTATTCTCTTGCTAACTGATCAGCAATTTCTTCTTGGTTAATGAAATAAATCAAGGTCTGCAGTTCATTGGTTAAATCAACATTTTGTACGCGAACACTTTCAGGTACTTCAAAACGTAATGGGGTAAAGTTCAAAACTCCCTTTATACCAGCAGCTATTAATCGTTCCATTATTTCGTCTGCATATTCTTGAGGAACAGTTAAGATAGCCACATCGATTGCTTGGATTTCTAATTGCTCTTCTAACTCATCAATCGAATAGATAGGAATGCCCGAATGGACAGTTCCAATCAAATCAGGATTGACATCAAAACCGGCACCAATTCTGACATTATTAGATTTTCTAAAGTTATAGTTTAATAAGGCATTCCCTAATGATCCAACTCCGATCAAGGCAGTGGTTGTTAGACGATCTTGATTGAGTGTCTTCCCAAAAAACTGAAGCAAATATTCCACATCATAACCATAGCCTCTTTTCCCAAGGGCTCCAAAATAAGAAAAATCACGCCGAATGGTCGCACTGTCAACTTTAACAGCATCACTGAGTTCGGTTGATGAAATGCGCGTCTTACCAGCATTGTATAAGTATCGCAAATAACGATGATAAATTGGCAAACGCTTGGCCGTCGCTCGTGGGATTTCTTTCACCATTCTACTTCCTCCGTTCATCCTAACTTTCACTTGTTTGTGTGTTTTCTCACAATTTGATAAGTCTAGTATATCATCAAACGAAGATAATGCCAATCAGTAGAGAGTCTTTTTTAAAAAAAATTCACAAACTTTTTAAAAAGCCAGTTGAATCGAAACTAGTGAGAGTTTAATAAGCGTGCTATAATGGGAGAGATTGAACAAAGGGGGATGGCCCGTGATTTTACTACAAGCAAACAATATCAGTCGTCGTTTTGCCGATGTGACTTTATACGAAGACGTTAACTTTTCGATTCAAGAACGTGACCGAATTGCATTGGTCGGACGTAATGGAACGGGTAAGTCGACTCTAATTAAA
This sequence comes from Facklamia sp. P13069, assembly GCF_050409405.1. NCBI lineage: Bacteria > Bacillati > Bacillota > Bacilli > Lactobacillales > Aerococcaceae > Facklamia > Facklamia sp. P13069. Next base: position 13,620 of record NZ_JBNUPN010000014.1, read on the forward strand.
CAAATCATTGGTGATGAACCCATCAATGATGGTCAATTTAGTCGTGCTAAAAAGCTAAACATCGGTTACTTAGAACAACATATAGCAGTAGATTCTCTTTTAACTGTTTGGGATGAAATGCTGTCTCTTTTTTCTAAAAAATTAGTTATGAGAGACCAAGCCCAAGAAATTGCTGACAAACTAGCGAATCTAGCTGATCAAGGTGATACTCAATCTATTTTATATCAAGAGACCTTGGCCCAATATGATCAAATTCAAATGGAATTACAAGCAAAAAATGTCTATCAAATCGAATCTACTATTCGAACTGTTCTTCATGGGTTTGGTTTTTATCCGGAGGATTATGATCAACCTATTCAAAGTCTATCTGGAGGCCAAAAGACTCGTATCGCCTTAGCCAGACTCTTATTACAAGACTATGACTTATTAATTCTGGATGAGCCTACCAACCATTTAGACATGCAGACTTTAAGCTGGTTAGAAAAGTTTTTAACCACCTATCAAGGCGCACTTTTAATCGTTTCTCACGATCGCTATTTTTTAGATAAAGTCGCAACTCAAATCTATGAAATTCGCGACCACCATCTACATCATTATCAAGGTAATTATTCTTTTTATGTCCAAGAAAAAGCAGCTCGCATGGAACACGCTCAAAAACAATATCTCAAACAGCAAGCTGAGATTAATCGTTTAGAAGAATTTGTCCAAAAAAACATTGCCCGTGCTTCCACTACTAAAAGAGCCCAAAGCCGACGCAAACAGTTAGAAAAGATGGACCGCATTGAAGCACCTAAACAAGATGCTAAGGCTCCTCGTATTCAATTTTCAATTGCCAAAGAATCGGGTGAAAAAGTTATTCAGGCAGAAAATTTGAGTATTGGTTATTCTCCTACAGATGTTCTTTGTCAAAACATCAACCTTGACCTGACCAAGCAAAATGCCATCGCTATTGTTGGTCCTAATGGAATTGGGAAAACGACTCTTCTAAAAACTCTTTTAGGTTATCTTCCAGTTATCGATGGTACAATTAAGAAGGGAACCAATGTCCAAATTGGCTACTACGACCAAAACGTCAACCATCTGTCTGGCGACGTTACCGTACTCGAGACCCTTTGGCGTGCTCATGATACAACAGATGAGTGGAAAATCCGTTCCATTTTAGGCTCTTTTCTTTTTAGTGGAGAAACGGTGGAAAAGAAAGTCAGTCTGCTCAGTGGTGGTGAAAAAGCTCGTTTAGCCTTAGCTCTTTTAGCGGCTGATCACGATAATACCCTATTGTTGGATGAGCCAACCAACCACTTAGATATTGATTCGAAAGAAGTCTTAGAAGAAGCACTCATTAACTTTAACGGAACGCTGCTATTTGTTTCTCATGATCGTTACTTTATTAATCGGATTGCTACTCATGTTTTAGAAATAGCTGCTGACAAGAGCCAGCTTTATCTTGGCGATTATGATTACTATTTAGCTAAAAAAGAAGAATTTGAAGCCTTTGAAGCAGCTGAGGAAAATAAGAATGGGCAAAAAGAAGAACTTATCTCTGCTGGTCAGCTGTCTTATGAAGAAAATAAAAAAATAAAAAGTGAACTAAGAAGACTACAGAAATTAGCAGACGAAGCTTGGACTGATAACGAAGCTCTTGAAGAAATGATCGAAAAAGATAAAGAAATGATGCTTGAAGCAGCAAATGCTAACGATCATCAAGCATTAATTGCTATTGATCAGAAAATAAAAGAAAAGCAAGAAACTAGTAATCAGTTAGTTACACAATGGGAAGAATACAGTCTGGCTATTGAAGACTATCTTGAAAAATACCCCGATTTAAAATAAATTTAAAAACACACACTGAAAATTTCAGTGTGTGTGTTCTTTATAGAGTCATACCTGGTCTGGCATTGGCTGCTAAATCCGTATATTCTTCCTTTAATAACTTTGGATAGGCAGCTGCTCCAATCATGGCTGCATTATCTCCACATAATGCTAAAGGTGGAATTAAAAGTTCTACATTAGGGTAGTGAGCTTCGAACAGGCTTTGTATGCTTGCTCTCAATTCACTATTGGCGGCTACTCCGCCGGCTAAAACAAATTGCTTAATCTCTGGACGATTTTCCAAAGCCTTGCTAACTTTTCCCGTTAAAACATCCACACAGGCACGTTGAAAACTCGCTGCTAAATCAACTGGCTGGATGCTTTCTCCTCTTTGGTTAGCGTTGTGAACCAGGTTCATCACCGCACTCTTCATACCTGAAAATGAAAAATCTAAGTTATTCTCATTTAACATGGCACGAGGGATTGAATAAATTTCTGGGTTTCCTTCTTTAGCCATTTGATCAAGATACTTACCTGCTGGATAAGGTAAGTCTAGCAAGCGGCCTACCTTATCATAAGCCTCTCCTACCGCATCATCTTGCGTTTCACCAATGACTTGATAATTATTCGCCGACTTCATAACCACCAACTCAGTATGTCCACCACTGACAATTAAAGCCATTAATGGAAACTCTAAGTTTTTAATAAAGCGGCTGGCATAAATATGTCCAGCTAAATGGTTGACAGCAATTAAAGGCTTTTTATATAAATAGGACAATGTCTTAGCTGCAGTAACTCCAATTAATAGAGGGCCAACTAGCCCAGGACCTTGGGTCACTGCGATCGCATCTACCTGATCAATCGATTCTAGTTGGGCTTCTTCTAATGCTAACTTCAAAACTTGACTGATTTGTTCGACATGGTGACGACTAGCTACCTCAGGGACAACACCGCCAAATCGCATATGACTCTTTACCTGGGAGGCAACAATATTCGCTTTAATATGACAGCCATTTTCTATCAAGGCTACACTCGTCTCATCACAAGACGATTCAATGGCTAATATTAAATTTTCTTCTTGCATTGGCTATTCCTCCTACTCAAATGTTAACTGCATAACCCAGCCATCTTCAACCGGATCATGATAATAGTTAGGCCGTTCATCAATTATCTTAAATCCCACTGCTTGATATACGGCAATAGCCACCTGATTACTGACTCGAACTTCCAAGTTAACTTTTTCTACTTTATTTTCTTGAAATTGATCTAGAAGAGCTCTTAAAAAAGCTTTTCCCCTCCCTTTGCCTCTGTATAGAGGACCAACCCAAAAATAATGTATGTTTGCTTCTTCAAAAAGGACTTGTCCGCCACAACAAGCCACTAACTCTTGGGCGTCGGTCCAAATCCATAATCTAGCATAAGGACTCTGCCATTCTTGAATGGTGGCATCCGCTGACCAATTAAAACTTTGAGCAATGGCTAAGATTTGCTGAAGTAAAGCAGGTTCTTTATCTGCTTTTGCGATTTCTTTAAGCATCATTTCTTTATCTCCTTACAAATGACAGCGGAGAAAGAGAGCCGTTTCGCCATTATCTTCATAGTAGAAAGGTTTTTTGTTCTCAAGGACAAAGCCTTGTTGATAATAGATTTTTTGGGCATGCGTATTGCTTTCTCTTACTTCTAAAGTTACCGACTTTCTATCCAATTCACGACTGATTTGAAGCCAAATCTTTAATAAATAAGAACCCAAACCGTGTGATTGCCACTCAGGATCAATGACTAATTGGCTAATATGGGTATTATTAATTAAACACCTACCCGTAATCATTCCAATAATTTTTGACTTATCAGTTGCTAAGTCTTTTGCTTCAATAACTAAGTATAAAATCTGTGGATTTTTATGCCAATCCCTTTCAAAATCAGATAAATCCCAAGCAATATAACCTGCGTAACCTTTTTGCTCTAACTGCACTAAAGCTTGTAAGTCAGTCTTTTTGGCTAATCTTACTCTGCATTGGATGTTTTTTTGTTTTTTTTGCCTTATTAGCGCTAAAGAATCAATATAAGGGCTAATTTGAGTCATTGCTTTATGTCTTACTTTAGTTTCCTCTTTAAAAGGATTAAATACTCGTTTCATTAGTTTGCTCAACATAACTTTCATTCTTTTCTTGGATTTGATTAGTTTGTTTGGCTGCCCATTCTTGTTCTGCTAAAGTCAAATGTGCATAGAAAGGCTCAAAAATATCTACATCTTCAACATGCTTTCGTTCAATGTAAGGCACTTTACCAACCTTTGGCCAAGCATATTGACCTGTTACAAATCGATGCTGAATACTTTGCTGAGAAAGACTTTCTTTAACAAAATTAGTAAGATTATTTTCATGGGCACTCAGGAATATTAACTGCTTAAGGTCTGTCTCGTTAAATTGTGGCAAGAGTTTCTCTTGAATCCAATCTTGCCAGTCAACATGATCATCTTTAATTTTATTTTTCAATAAACCATCTTGCCAGTGATAGGCCGCTGTGTAGGCTGTCCCTCTTCGCGCATCCATAATAGGAATAATCCAAGATTTCCCACCATCATCGGCCACTTGACCTGCCATAATCGCTAGACTGGAAAAACTCTCTAAATGACTTTTTTTGGTGGAAGTCCAAACCTTCGCCATTGTTGCTCCAATCCTCAAGCCTGTATATGAACCAGGACCTCTCCCTAACCAAATTTGGTCAATAGTTTCCCTCTCCCACTTAACAGCAAGTAATAGCTGTTCCACCAAGGGTAGAAGGAAGGCCCCGTGTTGCTTGGAGACATTCGAATTGACTTCGATGATCAATTGATCCTCTTCAAAAAGAGCTAGAGATAAAACATCGGATGAGGTATCTAATGCTAAACTTCTCATCATGGTCTCCTTTCAACCTATTGGTTATTTTTTAATACGCTCTTGCAATCCAAACGGTTTCTTTAGCTGGCTTCCCAGATACAAGGCATTTATCTTTCTTAACCAGAGCATTTTCACCTGCAAAATAATTTTCAAACGGTAAATTACGTGTTGTAAAGCCTGTTAATTCCTTAATCTTAGCTTCTGATTCCTCACTACCATCCCAGCCAACTAATACCCAACCTGGGGTTTCATTGGCTGCCTTTTTATTTTCAATATGGTCAATCAATTCATCTAGAGTATCAATATGAGTATACATATTGGCCTGATTGCGTTGGCGAGCTTTTTCTAAAAGACGATTTTGCATTAAGGCTAAAGCTTGATGAACTTGTTCAGCCAAGCCATCCATTGTGATGGCATTTTTTTCATCTTCATCTCTGGCTTTCATAATCACTTGATTATTTTCAATGTCTCTTGGACCCACTTCTATACGAATAGCCGCTCCACGCAACTCCCACTCATTAAACTTATAACCTGCTGAGTTATCTGAATCATCAATATAAGTTCTAACACCTGCTGCTTTTAATTGAGCGTCTAAGTCTTTTACTTTTTCAAGCACTTGGTCTAATTTTTTCTTAGGTCCAACGGGAATGAAAACAACCTGCTGAGGAGCTATGGCTGGTGGTAGAACCAATCCTTGATCATCTGAATGGGTCATAATCATTGAACCGATTAAGCGGGTCGAAACACCCCAAGAAGTGGTATGGGCATAAACGTGCTCATTATCTTTATTTAAATAACGAATATTAAAAGCTTCTGCAAATTTAGTTCCCATATAATGAGAAGTTCCTGCTTGCACAGCTTTACCATCTTGCATCATGGCTTCAACTGAAAATGTTTGCACCGCTCCGGCAAAGCGCTCCGAAGGAGTCTTCTCACCTTTGAAGACCGGTACTGCTAATAATTCTTCTAATAATTCAGCATAGATTTCTAGCATACGCATGGTTCTATGACGAGCATCTTCCTCATCAGCATGAGCAGTATGTCCTTCCTGCCATAAAAACTCAGAAGTTCTTAAAAAAGGCAAAGTGCGTTTTTCCCAACGGAAAACATTGGCCCACTGATTAATTTCATAAGGTAAATCACGGTAGGAATTAATCCAATTAGAAAACGCATCGCCTATCATGGTTTCTGAAGTCGGTCTTAAGGCCAATCTTTCTTCCAAAACTTCACCAGCTGCTTCAGTTACCCATGGCAGTTCTGGACTAAATCCTTCAATATGATCTTTTTCACGAGTAAAGAAAGACTCAGGAATAAGCATTGGGAAGTAGGCATTGCGAATACCTTCTTCTTTTAAACGCTTATTAAAATATTCTTGAATATGTTCCCAGATTTCATAACCATTTGGTTTAAAGATTATACAGCCTCTGACTGGTGAATAATCCATTAAATCTGCTTGTTGAATTGTTTGTAAATACCATTTCGAAAAATCTTCTTTACGAGTAACCATTATTTTCCTCCTATAAATAAAAAATAACTGCCTTCATCCTATCAAGGACGAAGCACAGTCAGTCTCCGCGGTACCACCTTATTTGCATCTTAAAAATGCCCACTCAAGGCGATAAAGGAGCCACCTGATTTCAATAAGATAGTAGGTTCATTTGCTGAGTGGGGAGACACTTCCATCCTCTGCCTCTTGCTGGGGACCATCTACAAATTACTAGTCTATTTTTACTTCTTATTATAAAGAATCAAGGAATAAAAACAAGCCTAAGTTATTCTAAAACAATAGCATCACCTTGAGAATTGAGATCGTAATCAGGCAATTTACCAAAATTCTTTAGTGGCCAATAAATAAAAGTAGCTTTACCAATTACCGAATCAGAGTCTATCAAGCCAAAAGTTCGTCCATCAACAGAATTTTGCCGATTATCCCCCATTACAAAAAACTTGCCTTCAGGAACTACATCTTCACCTGTATATTTATACATTTCAAAATCTTCGGTAAAGTTTCCACCACCATTCGCTTGATACTCTTGCGCCTTTTCATCTAAGTAAAACTCATCCACCCTCTGTCCATTAATTATCAGCTGATCATCTTGATAAGCAATTTTATCGCCAGGAACTCCAATCACACGCTTCACATAAAGCTTGGGTTCTTTACCGGGTAGTGGATTAGGTTGAGGGAAAATCACAACATCAAAACGCTCGATATCTGATAGTTTCCACATCCAAACCTTTTCGCCATCTTCCAAAGTATGTTCCATTGAGGAACCATCTACCGAAAAGGGTTGTGCAACATAATGATAAAAGGTAAATAATACAGCTAACCAAATAGCCATATACATTAACCAAGAAAAAATCTCTTTAAAAAATCGTTTTGTCTTCTCCATAAGTCACCTCTAAACTTTCTGTTTCTTATTTTATAACTTTTCCACCAAAAATGCATCTTGTATTGGTATTCTTGTAAAAAAATATGCTATTATGATTTTAATTCGAAAATTATGAATTAAGTGTGTTATTTGAGCTGTTTTATTTTATTTGACATTCAAAAATGTTAAAATAAGTTTAATTACTTTGTTGATAGTATTGGAGGAATAAATAATGAATCGTAAACCTAACCCTGGCCCTTCGCGTAGCCGGATGCACCAAAAAAGAAAACGTCGTTTTTCTTTTTCAACTCTTATCGGTGTTCTATTAATTATTGTGGCACTAGGGCTTTTATTAGTGAACCCCTTAAAGAACTACCTCATTCAAAATAAAACCAATGATATTCAAATTTCTAATATGACTCGTGATCAAATTCTAGCTAACCAACAAAAAGATGTCACTTTTGACTTCGAGGATATTCAACAAGTAGATCCTTTTACCGTTATTTCTAGTAGTGTGAATCCTAAGGACCTACCCGTTATTGGCGGAATTTCAATCCCTGAATTAAAGATTAACTTACCAATTAATAAAGGAACATCTAATGAAGGCATGTTCTTCGGAGCAGGAACGCTCTCGGCTGATCAAAAAATGGGTGAATCCAATTATGCCCTAGCTAGCCATCACATGTATGATCAATCTTTACTTTTTTCTCCACTTAAAGACGCAAAAAAAGGACAGAAAATTTATATGACTGATTTAGATAATATCTATGTTTATGAAATTTCTTCCATTTTAGTAGTAGACCCTTCAGCCGTTGAAGTGCTAAACCCTTCATCTGAACCAATTGTTACCTTGGTTACTTGTACTCAGGATTTTGTTAACCGAATCATCGTGCAAGGAAAACTAAAGGAAAAAGTTCCAATTGACGATGCAAGTAATGAAATGATGAACGCTTTTAAAATTGAAAGAAAAATAGCTAACAATACTTAAGCAATAATTAAACTGCCTATTCACTTTATAAATGGAGTGAGCAGGCAGTTTTTATTAATTAGAATCTAAGTCCATTGCTAAATCGATGGCTAAAATAGTTGCTAAAACCAAAACTGTATCTACACTTTCAGCTAGAATGTCCATTTCAAAGGTATCTGACCAAGAAAGAATCTTTTTCTTTATACGAGCTATTGGCTGTCTTTTAGAGTCTTTAATCATGTAATCATGTTGAAAAATACTGCCATCAACTACCCAATCTACCCCTTTTACCACATACTGAGGCTTAAAGAAGGTAAATTTTTTATGAATTCGACAAAAGAATTTACCCTCTTGGATGACATCGACTGTCGGTAAAAGTGATAAAACTTTTTGATTAACTTCACATAAAATTTTTCCTGATTGAACATCAAGAATTTTTGTTTTTCGACCGATTGAAATTAATTTACTATCTACTCGATATATTGGGCTTTTATTTTGATCATAAATATCAAAATCTTGTTTAAATGACCACATTTTTTGTTTCATATAGAGCTTCATAAAATCCCTCCTCCTATTCTTATTTTATCACACGGACCTAGTTCTGCTCACCTAATTAGACATAATCAAAAAAACAGTAGGTCTTTTAAGACCTACTGAATCTTTCTGCTCTAAGTAAAAATAATTAATTTAAGTATACAGTTGAACCGGTTTCTAAATATAAAACATGTTCACAGATATTGGTAATATAATCACCTATACGTTCTAAACTAGATACTAAATCAATCGTAAAGATTCCTGCTGGAATACAATCTTCGTTGGTAGCCATTCTTAAAGTAACTTCTTCAAAAACAAGATCATACTGTTTGTCAATTTGGCTATCCATAAGGGCAATCTGACTAGCCTCTTGAATATCACCATTTTCGATGATACCTGCTAATGGTTCAAACATTAACTGTAAACGTTCTACCATTTGATTCACAATAATCATCACGTCTTGATAATTTGAAAAATCAGGCTTATTTCGCTTGATACGTTTAGCAATTGTAGTAGTATGTTCTGCAATACGCTTCAGTTCAACACTAGTATTTAGCAATGCAAATATGTAACGAAGATCTGCTGCAACGGGTTGCTGTAAAGCGACTATAAGATAGGCATCTTTTTCTAATTCAACAGATAATTCATTAATTTTCTCATTCATTTCAAGCGTTGAAACTGCAAGCTCATTATCTGAGGCAATAACTGCTTGATGGGTGTTATCAAAAATACTTTGCGTTAAATCAAACATTTGGTTAATTTTTTTAAACAAACCTTGTAATTCTTGTATATAAATTTTCCGCATATTTTGTCCTCCCTTCTAGAATTTATTTTATCATCTACTTATTATAACAACATTGTAAGCGCTTGTCAAACTGCCTAAATTGTTTTTAAAATAAAAAGTTCTCACCATTAATTATAGCGAGAACTTTAATTATCAATTAGTTATTAAATGAGACATGTACGTGGTCATAATGGTTTTGTGTCACACTACCACGATCTTCCATTTGTTGCCATTGGCCGCCTGTCCAATGGCCATAGATTTGTTGTTTCCAGATAACATAAGCGATATTACTATTACCCATATTAGCTACTGCATCTGCAGCGATTTGGTCGCCTAATGCTGAACCTACGGGCACCATAAAGTCAACAGCTAATCCTTTACCATGGTCTCCGCTATCTCCAGGTCTTAGCCCGTATGCAGCAACTCCATATTGATTAGCAATTCGACTACCATAATTAGCCGCTGATTGTGATACACCAGCTAAGGTCGATGGTGTCGTATAATCATTACTTACTTCTTCAATGACTTCCTCTACAACTTTCTCAGTAACAGGCACTTCTTCTACTATTACTACTTCTTCAGTGACCTCTTGAATAGCTGTTGTTGTTTTTGTCAACTCTTCTGACGCTAGTGGTTGTTCAACTTCCTCAATAACACTTTCTATTTCAACAGCACTAGATTGTGTTGTCTCAACTTCAAGCTCTTCAGCTTCAATAACTTCCTCTTCACTTACAGGGTTTACTGTAATTTCTCCAGTAGTTGAAACTTCCTCAATAGTCCTGTCCACGACTTCGTCAGTTAAGACTTCTTCTACTAGAGGGAGCTCGTTTAATAACTCTTCAGATGATTCAGCAACTTCTTCTAATTGGACTGTTTCTTCAGCTATTGCTAACTCTTCTTCCACTTCAAAATCATCTGCTTCATTGACATTTAAAATGATCTCTTCAACTACAACTTCTTCTTCAAGAACAACTGCTTGATCTTCAGTTTCAACTTCTGGAGTTAGACTGACTGGAATGTCCATTTCAAATGTTTCCCCAGCGGATGTTTCAACGTTTAACTTTTCAGCTTTATGATTAATATCATATTGAGCGACTAGTTTTGTTTTTGGGTAAATAAGGTTAACATTTTCAATTTGGTTAGCTTCAGCAAGAAAAGCTAAATCAATATCCATCGCTTCAGCAATTGCTCCAAGGGTGTCTCCATATTTAACAATGTAAGTCATTTGATTATCTTCATCTGCCATTAGTTCAGCACTTATTTCTTCAACCGTGCGCGCATTCCAATTCTGAGCAGATGTAATCGCCACAGGCGTAAGCATCAGCATTAGAGAAGCACCTAAACTCACTTTCTTATTAAATTTCATTTATATACACCTCAATAGTTTGTTTTCTTAAGTAATTGTAGTTTAAATCAACTGCTTTTCTTAAACAAGCTTTGAACAGTCAAATCAAAGAATTGATTTGGATCTGTAACCTCTCAAACATATTAGGCCGTTTTATGTAATCTGTTTGTAAAATTTCACCTTTCTTTCAAATTTTTATGCTAGAATTATTTCAACAAATCAATAAAGGAGGGTTATTATGGCTAGAATTAAATCGTTTGATGGTATTAAAGGAATTGCAATTCTTTTTATTATTCTCTATCATTTATGGCCAACTATTTTCCCCGGTGGATTTTTGGCAGTCAATCTTTTTCTCGTTTTAGGAGGTTATTTTTTAACTATAAAACTTTACCAAGATAAAAGGGTAGAGTCTTGGCAATCATTATTCTTTCTTTTCAAAAAAACAGTCCAACGCTTGTTCTTTCCGATGATGTGGTTAATTATATTAATTTTATTTTTCCTTCAAATTTTTAACCCTCTCATACTTAAGTCTATGCGCAACGAACTGTTTGCTAGTCTCCTTTTTGCCAATAATTACTTTCAAATTCTAAACGGTCGCTCTTACTTTACGGATATGGCTGTAACTTCTTATTTAACACACTTATGGTATGTAGCCGTTTATCTCCAATCCTTTTTAATAACTGGACTCTTAGTCTTCTTAAGCAAAAAAATAAAAGTACCTGCTATCTATTTAGGCCTATTTTGGCTCTTTATCTTTAGTCTATGTACTTTCTTAACTGCAAATGGTTATTCCTATCAAAAGGATCCCTCAAACATTTATTATAGTTTTCAAACGCGGTATGCTTCTTTTGCGATAGGGATAGCGACTTATTACCTTATTCTAGTAATCCAAGAAACAGTTGAAGAACTTCAAAGACGACAATTAAGGATCCATTACTTCTTTATCGTGATAATAGCTCTAATTCTATTGCTTATTCAGTTTCTTTCTCAATCCGATCAAGAAGCAGCAGGCTATTTATTAGGACTTCCTTATTCTAATTTACTTACTGCCCTATTTATTTTAGGTGCTGGGCAGAAATTCATCGTTTTTGAAAAGTTATTAGGTAACAAAATTTTCACTTGGTTAGGTAGAAGATCTTATAGTATATATCTTTGCTATTATCCTTTATTAGTTGTCACTTTTAGTTTTCAACGTTTATTTGCTAATCACATGAATATTTTAAAATTAATCGGCCTATGCTCAATTATCCTTTTTTCTTCTATTTTTTATTATATTTTTGAGTCTAATCGTTTCCATATACTCTTCTCAAACAAAATCAGCCTAAGAAGGAAGCTCTACTGGGTTAAAAGATATTTATATTTCCCAAATAGCAACAAAAAAGATTTTGCCTTTGCAACAAGCTATCTTTTTTTAATAATTTCTAGTTTGATTGGCCTGCTTCGAAGTGATAATCATATACCACTAGCTTTATTTGATCTCCAATATGGAATCTACGCTACCAATCCCAATCCATTTAGTCCTTATTATAAAGTGGATCAGTCATTTAAAAAATCTCAAAAACGTTTAAATGATTTTGATCAACTAGCAGCTAGTAATTTTTCATATTCCATCAACCAAACAACACTAGCGGATAAAGTCATACAATCTATCCAAAAAGACTCTATCTTAAATCAGATTGCCAGTCTTTCTCAAGAAAAAAGACAAAGATTCGAAGAAATTCAACAGCAATTTCCTAAGCTGGCAACTATCCTCAGCCCGCAAGAAATACTCTATGCTAATGACCTTCCAGTCACATTATTCGGTGATTCAGTGGCTCAATTTATTGGAGCTAATATTAACACATTTTTTGATCAGGCTAATGCATTTGGTTATGTTAGTTTAAACATTTGGACATCTTACGATAAATTCCAAGCGCTTATAGACCAGGGTTTAGTGAAGGAAAACTTAGTCGTTAACTTAGGAACTAACGGGGGGTTGGATGTTCCGGCCGTTGAAAAATTGATAAAGATGGCTGGTGAGCGAGAAATATACTTAGTTAACTCAAACTCTGACATCGAATTTTTAGATCAAATTGATCAAGTGATTCAAACACTTACTCAAAAATACTCTAATGTTCATTTAGTTGATTGGCGAGCTATCTCAACAGGTCATCCGGAATATTTTCGAGAAGACGCTATTCACCCAAGTGTGGAAGGTGCGGAGTTTTATCTTTTAGAATTGGCTAAAACAGTCTATCAAAATCGGCTTTAATACATTCAACCTCAGATGGAAACTAGCCATCTGAGGTTTTTTGTACTTATTTATGATAGGCATGATTGTTTAAAATGCGGAAAGCTCGATAGATTTGTTCAATTAAAACTAGTCGTATCAACTGATGAGGAAGCGTTATTCTACCAAATGAGATAGCTTTATCACTTGTTTTTTTTAATCGTTCAGCCAATCCTAAAGACCCGCCAATAATAAAACTAATGTGCGAGTGTCCATAAGTAGCAAATTGATTGATTGATTCAGCTAAATCCTCTGATGATATTAAGTCTCCCTCAATAGCTAAAACAAAAACTTTACTTTGTTTATTTAATTTCTTCTCTATGCGCTCAGCCTCTTGTTCTAAAAGCTGTTCAACCTCCGTGTCAGTCATTTGCTCTTTAGTTGATTCATCGGCTACTTCATGAATTGAAACCTTTGCATAAGCTGACAATCTTTTGAGATATTCAGACATTCCTGCTTTAATGTACTTTTCTTTGACTTTGCCCACACAGATTATATCAACACGTATCATTCCTTACTCCTTTCATTAGGTGGATAACTGTTAATAAAACAAAGACTTATCCACAGTTTATTTTAAATGCTGTGGATAAGCCTGTATGTTTGTGGATAAACTAGTAAGGAACTGCACTATTCGATTCTTCAGACTCTTCTTCGGATGGGAAAGGCTGAATTTCTGTCGGGTTTTCAACCGCTGCTTCTAAAGTGATTTCTATCTCCATGTCTTCTTTAGCACGGCGGATAGATAATTTCACTTTATCGCCAACTTTATATTCATAAAGGAATTTTTTCAAGTCATTAATCGTCTCTATTTCCTTGCCATCAATAGCACGTATCAAGTCGTACTCTTTAAGACCAGCTTTAGCAGCAGACCCTTCAGGTTCTACTTCACGGATAAAGGCCCCCTTTACATCTTCATCATTCAAGCCCATTACTTGGGTGCGATAATCTGGATGGACTAATCTCAAGCTAGTATAACGGATGCCCAATACAGGTCTAACGACTTCGCCGTTTTTCTCAAGTTGGCCAATAATATCCACTACATCTGAAGATGGAATGGCAAAGCCCATTCCTTCGACATCGGTCGCTGATAGTTTGCTTGAATTAATTCCAATTAATTGGCCGGCAGAATTTAAAAGGGCTCCTCCTGAATTACCAGGGTTGATGGCCGCATCCGTTTGCAGTAAACTCATATCCCAGTCTGGTACACCATCGCCATTTAAATCCACTGGCACAGATCGATCTAAACCAGAAACAATCCCTTTAGTTACTGATGTTGCAAACTCACTACCTAAGGGTGAACCAATTGCAATAGCGACTTGTCCAACTTGAACATTATCAGAATCAGCAAATTCTAAGGATTTACTTGCTGCAGAAGCATCAATTGTTATTACAGCTAAATCACTTAAGGCATCACTTCCAATAATTTCTGCTTTGACAGTTTCACCATTTTTTAAACGAACTTCTAAAGCATCTGCTCCTTCAATTACATGATGATTGGTAACAATGTATGCTTTATCGCCATCTATGCGATAGACAACTCCTGACCCTTCTCCAATCACTTGCAAATCTTGATCTTCTTCATCTGGTATGAAGTATTGGTTATATTGATATTCCCAAAAAGGATCTAATCCTTGATAACTTTTTTGCATGTTTGCAATGGACACCACTGCCTCACTTGCCTGATCCACTGTGTCTACCATATTCTGTTCATTTTCTGGTAGTTGAACAGAGTCGGCAGTTTTAATGGTGCTTTCCACCTGAGAGGGTTCTTGTGAAAAGGCCGAAAAATCATTATTAAAACTCAAACTACCTGCCAATAATAATGATAGAGTCATGCCTGAAAGACCCACAAATATTTTACGCCAACGTTTTGTGCCATCATTTTGATTATATTCTTCTCTCATTTTACTATACGTCCTTTCTATTATACTTACAGAATGAACTATAACACTGTTTTTTTAAGAAAGTATGAATTATCATCGTTAATTTTAAAGTGAATTGTAGAAATTTGAGATCTGTTTATATTTTTTTAATAGGTGTGGCCTTAATTGGATCTGTCATATGAAGTTTTAAATCCCTTACAGTATCCACATCATAAGCTTGTAAAGTGTCTTCCATCGTTAACATGGCTAATTCTTTGGTATTATTATCCTGACTTAAATGTCCGAGGTAGATATCTTTGGTTTTGGATCCCATTAAGTCTCGGATAGCTAGTGCTCCATCTTGATTAGATAAATGACCTTTATCACTAAGAATACGTTGTTTTACAGACCAAGGATAAGGACCATATCTCAAAAGTTCAATTTCATGATTAGCCTCTATTAAATAGGCATCCGCATTCCTAAGTTGACTGCGCAATCGATCGGAAACATAACCTGTATCCGTCAACATTACAAATTGTTTATTGCCTTTTTGAAAGGCATAAAACTGTGGTTGGGCTGCATCGTGACTCACATTATAACTCACAATATCAATATCACCCAATTGTAACATGGTCTCCGGTTCAATATATTGTTTGTTTTCTGGAGCAATCTCACCAATCATTCGATCCATGGCCTTCCAAGTTTCTCTATTAGCATATATAGGAAGATTGTACCGTCGAGAAAGAACTCCCACCCCATGAATATGATCTTTGTGCTCATGAGTGACGAAGATAGCATCGATTAGATTAAGGTCTCGATCGATTTGTTTAAATAAAGCCTCAATTTTTTTCCCACTTAAGCCTGCATCAACTAGAAATCTTTTTTGGCCCGATTCAATATAAGTGCAATTGCCAGTTGAGCCACTTGCTAAAATTGAGAAGCTTAAATCAGTCCGTTGAGCTGAAATATCTTCTATCTTTTCTTTAGCCGTTTGACTTTGATAGTTGGTATATAATTGTTGCTCAAATTTTAACTTTGCTTCTTTCATTTGCGTTCACTCCTGTTCCGTTCTACACACTTACCTAAAATCCTCCAGAGAAAGTTCCACCGCCGGAGCCACCCATCGATCCACCAGAGAAACCACCTCCGAATCCACCCTTATTATTCCCTGCAAAACCACCTTGAGCTGTTGTTTGAGGGGAAACAGAATGAATAGTTTGAGTCACTTGATTGCGGAATAAAGACCCATAGAGGTATGGGTGCGCCAATGTATAGGGCCTGTGCTCTTGGGCATGAATTTCACTCGGCTTAAACTCCATTTCAATCGCTTTAACAACCCTGTCCGCTACTCCTAAACTAGTTGCAAAGACCAAATATTCTTCCCAAAGAGGTAAAGAGGCAATTTCTCTAACATTAAAACGCCCAATATCTTTTAACATCTTGCTGAAAGCACGCCATTTATCCCTCATTTCTTGTTGTTCGGTGGTCATAAGTGGTCGTTTTTTCATGATTATTCGCATATAGATGTATAGTCCAACTGATAAGACTGTTCCAATTCCGATAATCACCCCGATAAGTTTCATTGGTAATAACCGAGCGATATCCAAACTATATAGAAAGAGTAAATTAATAATAATTCCACCAATTATTAAAATAAGAGCTGTATTATTGGCCATTTCAATCTTTCGTGTTTCAGCTAAGGCTTGGCCTAAAAATTGTTCACCTTCTACTGCTAATTTATTTTTAAATCGTAACCAATAACGATATTGTTTCTTACGAAATGAAGGATTATCTTCAGCTAACTGGTCTAATTGTGCTAAAGTAACACCCGCTCCTTCATTTGCTTGAGTAAAGTAATCCCAAACAAATTTCTCATGCTCTAATATACCCTCAGGATAATCCGGACCCCAGTAAAGAGGAATAATCTTTACAGTCTCAGCAGACTGTTTCTTACCTGGTAGGGCCTCTATTTTCAACCAACCTTTTTGAACTAAGTGTAAAAGGGTCGCAACAAAGTCATCTTCATTTGGCCATTCACGAAGATATTTAGTTGCCATCTGACCAGGTGTGGTAGCTTCAGGTAGATCATAAAAATAATCTGGTACATAAACGGGGTGAGGATTTAACTGCTTCGATTGATGACGATATTTCATTAAACTAATTAAAAGCAATAAAGGCGGTCCGACTGACCCAAGTATAGCCATTATATAGGCAATCATTTTCATTTGATTTACATTTTGAGCATCTTTTTCGACTTGAGCTTGGGCAGCTGCTAAGAGTTGGTCTAATCGCTTTTCATCGATCTTATTCGAGTTAAGGGAGGTCCACTCCTTAGGAAACACAATCTGTCCTTCAACAAACTGACTGGCAGTGCGCTGAGGAACGTCTAGATAGACAACTGTTTTTTGGTCTTCTTCAACAATTTTCACTTCCCCTTGAGGAGCCCCATAACCCCATGCACGAACCTCTTCTTTAGTTTCAGCTTTTTGTGGCAGTTCAATGCGAATTTGAACATCTGTTGTAAAATCTGAGCGCCCAAATTTTCTAAGGAACTCTGCAGTGTCCTGATAATTGGTGACTAATTGTTCGAGGGTATATTGAAAAACAAAATACCTGCCTTCTTTTTCTAAGGGATAAAAGATCTTACTTGTAAGTCTACCGTTTTCTTCATGCATTTGATAGGTCCCTTTATTTTCATTGTCTGCTATGTCTAAAATCTCAATAGAGCTTTCTCTATCCTCACTAACGCCAACCGAAAAGTTTGAAAGTTGATAGCCCTCATGATCTAAATCAAATAAGACACCGTTCATAAAATTTGCATCATAATATTGATAATCTGTAAATTCAACGCTTCCATCTTCCATTACCTTGGCATTAATGAATTGCTCAGTAATTGAAAAATCAACTTCTTGTGCACTTATTATTGGGTTTAATGGACAAGCGAAAATACAAAGCGGTGTGACTACAAAAACCAAGATTTTTTGAAGGAAATGCTTAAACATTAAAATACCTCCCCTTTTACTAGTCACCTTCTGAAAAGCGACGTAACCAGTTGCCTTTAGGATCAATTAATTCAATCCATTCTTTAATAGCTGGTTGTAATATATTCGCAACGGACCCTCGGACACGATAAAAATCAGCATTTTGACTTCTACTAACTTTCTCTAAGTCTGCCATATCAAAGTGATGGGTAAAGGCTTGTTGAATGGTTGTTGTTTCATCTAAACAGACAGCATAGATCACTATTTTCTCCCACTGATCAATAGTTGAAAATCGCCTTAAATCAATTTGATTGATGTTACGTAAGTCTTGCTTAAATAAATTCCAAACGAGTCTTTGTTGATTATTTGATTTTTGATGTTTTTTTTGCTTGCTTAATAAGAAAAGAAAGACCAATTGAATAATGAGCATACTTGCAAGCGCTAATAAAATCCAAACTAACCATTGACTTCTTTGCTGATTAAACATGTCGTAAGAAATTCCTATAGCAAAGAGGACTGTCAAAACATTACTGGCAATGGCTAAAAGAGGTGAAAAATTTTTGTGTTTATTTTTTAAATGATCCGCTGAAACACTTTTCACTTCAATGGCATCAGTATATTTTTTCCACAAATCTTGATATTTCTTCTTTATTTGTTTTTGTTGGCGAATTTTTACAATAATTTCTTCTAAAGTTATGACTGCTCCTTCCTTCATACTTAAGCTAATTAACTCTAATGCATAGCGTTCATGGCTCGGAAGGTGGGTGTATCTTGATCGGTCTTCTAACAATTGAAAAGCCAGAGTGTAACCGCTTCTTATTCGACTGTGACTCCTATTTTTCATTCTAACCGGAAGAATCTTCAAATACCCTTTTCTTCCTAATTCTAACAGACTAGCCGCTAACTCATTAGACCCAGGGGCTTGATCATAAACAACCGCATTAATCAAACAAACATCCATCGGTTCAGGTATCATTCCTAATCTAGTCTTCTCAACCATGGGAATTGTGTCGTTCTTTTTATTTAATTGGTAGCTACGATAAAGAAAGAGGGTCGCAATAAGAGGAATAAGAATGGCTAAGAAGGTTCTTAATAATAATTGATACTCCTTTTGTTTAACTTGATCAGCGATATCTTTTTGAATTTGAGCTTCTCTAATTTCAATCGATTGTTTCCCTTTAATATCGATTATATTGGTATTATTGGGAGTAACCGATTTAGGGAAAAACATATGAAGAGAAAGAAGGTCATTATTCTCTGTAGGGTGATTGATGAAAAGATTCAAAGTAAAAGTGGTTTGACCTTCTTGATTAAGCATTTCGCTGTTTTCTTCTTTTCCTCCTTGTAACCAATAAGAAAGTGCTTCCTCCTCAATCAAGCCAGCAAAAGACATCATCAACTTCAGTTGGCTTTTTCTTTCTTTGGCTGTATCGACTAAAGGAATCCAGCTTCCTTCAAAATAAGCACCATCTTGGTAGTTAGTCACTGATTGCTCCAAATCATATTCAATAATATACTCCACTGTATCATTGACAACCGGATAGCTTATAATCAGCCTTGCTTCTTGTGGGGTTTGAGTCATTTGATAGCTTCCTGCTACTCCACTAGAAGTTTCAGCAAGATAATTAATGGATTGATCTTTTTCGATCATTCCCATTCGATAAGACGATAAATTCTGATTTTCAGTAGGAATACTTAATTCTAATTGATTCAGATACTCAGCCTGGATTTGATAATATAGACGTACTTGGGTCCTACCTTTAGCATCTATTGTCGCTTCAATGCTTTGTTCTTTGACTTCATAGGCATTTTCTTGAGCAATTACTGTATGATGCAAAACTCCTCCAATTAGAAAAACAGAAAGAATGATGCTATAAATTATGTGTTTTCGTAATGTCTGCAAACAAAAATAAGTCTTCATATCTCACACCTTTACTCTTTCACTACTAATTTTTAAAAAGTTATCTTTTAATTTTTGGGTTTTTTGTTAACAACATTACCCTTAATAGCATCCACTAATACTGAGATCGTCTGACCACTCTCTTTACGATAGTAGATTAATTCCCAAGCGGGTAAATATAAATTAAATTGCTTGGTTTCAACTGAACGAAAATAGCCTAAAGTCATTGAAACTATTTCAGCATCGTTGGGCAAGGTGGTATCAATTCGGTTTTCTACAACAGCAATTACCTCATTGGTTGAGATTAATTGTCTTTGATCTTCTAAACGTACAAAAGGCTCTTGATAGGTCTGCATATAAGAAATCATGTCATAATTTTCATCTAATAAAATACGAATCTCTGCTGTTCCATCAGAAATTGGTACTGCCGATTTCATGGAAGAATCTTCTAAACTTCCCCCTTTTTTAGTCACCATCCGAATGATAATCATTCGCTCTTGCGGAGAATACCAATGATTTAAATAAAATTCTCCATTAATAAAGTAAGTAGGGTCTTTTAAGATATTTTCATGAATCCATGCAAAATCTTCATTAGTTAAACTGTATGTTTCCTCTCCAAGAGAAATGTCTAATTCGACCGGACTTGAGAATTCACTAACCAAGACGCCATCTGGATCAAGTGAAACAATTTGATTTTGTAATTGTTGTCTTTTACTCCACAATTCATTGTTAGGGGTGTTTTTTAACACTGCCAATTCAGGAGCATTATCGTTCAATTCAACAGCATCCTTGAATTTAATTCCCCGATCTTTCATTTCCTGAACGGGATTAATTTGAGCTGTCGGGTCTTGAAAGTTGAGACCAAATGCTCCGCGCTCTACTAGGAGATAGGCTAAAAACATATCAAAAATTACAAAGAAAACAAGCAATATAATTTGTATCCTTTTGAAATCCATTTTTTCTCCCTTCTATCCTCAGTCAGCTAAGCATTGGTCCTGGCGTCTCTTTGCTGCAGCATAATGCGTAGACTGCCATCTTTTAATTGATCAATCGAATAGACTTGAGTCCCTACTACAAAAAACCACTTTGGTACCAAATTCACTTTCTTGAAGTTTTCCATATCTTTTTGCCATTCGAAGCCTAAAATAATTTGATTAAATTTTGAGAATTTGAGATTCTGTTCTTCTAAAAGCTCAGCAATTTCTGCTCCTGATTCAACAAGCTGAGGTGAAGATAAATCTGAAATGTTTACACCTAAAATCACTAAAGACATTTGTAACTTTTCTAATTTTAATTGACTGCGTTGCGAAGTGAATCTCAATTTGCTTGCTCCATAATCCGGTAAAGTAGGATCTGAAAAGATAGGCATCCCTGCTAAAAAGCGACGCAAAATCAACTGGTTATTTTGCTCAGAAAAGACTCTTACATCTTCCCCCCAATAATTAAACCGCTCAGCTAATTCTAAGCTTTTTTGCAATAAATCCTTTTGCGTTACTAAATCCTTTTGCGTTACTAAATCCTCTTCACTCCTTAAAAGACCGTTAATTTGATTATTATGATGGTTTACAGTCATAATATTGGTGTCATCATCAATCATCAAACTACTATTATAAGTATGATAAGAACGCACATTATTTAAGTCGGGTTGAGTAATATCAAAGTTAGCTCCTTCAAATACTGGATCAATAAAATAATTTTCAGGTACTTTTTCAAGAGAATACACTTGACTTGGAGAAGCTAAGGATTCTTTAGGCAGATACACTGTGTCTCGATTAATCTCATATTCAGCCATTTCAATTCGATCAGCAGATCCTGTAGCAATAGCGGCAAACAATTGCTCAATATCTATCGATCGTCTAATTCTCCCTTCCAAGAAGGATTTATTGACAGAATCTACAAAATAAACTTTTCCTGGCTTTTCAACGGGAAGGATGACACGGTTGACCTTGAATTGAGTAGATGCACCCTCTGGTATTTCGACCATATCTTCTAATAAAAGTAGCGAAATTTTTGTCAAATAGATAAATTGGATATGATCTTCGCCCATGATCTCATCCAATTGAATCGGATCAATTTGTGGTTGATTATCCACTAGCACAGTGATGGGCTCATCAGTTAATTTATGAACTTCTTGAAGAACTTGAGATTGATAAGCATGATAGTACTTACCTTCATTTTTAATAATAAGTTGGTAAGGGGCGACCAAGTCGGTAAGTTCTAACTGATGCGTTTGAAAATAGGGTTGATCAATCGTTACCTCACCTATCTGCATATCTGACTTAGGTAAATCAGCATATTTTTGATAAAGCATTTTAAAAGCTTGATTATTAATTAGAAAATAAGAAAAAACAATATTTATGAGAATAGCCACTATTAAAGAAACTGAAATCCAAATTCGTTTTTTCATTAGGCATCCTCCCAATCATCTTCGAACTCAAGCTCAGTATATGGAAGAGAGAAAAGGAATATTGAACCTTTATTCTCTTCACTTTTAACCCAAATTTTACCGCCATGAAGTTCAATTACTTCTTTAGAAATGGCTAACCCCAATCCAGTACCTCCCTGTTGGCGCGAACGTGCTTTGTCTACTCGGTAAAAACGATCAAACAGATAGGGAAGATCTTTTTGCGGAATTCCTAGGCCTGAGTCTTTCACACTAAATACAACATGGTCACGATAATCCGCCAAGGTTACAATTATCTTACTACCATCAGGGGAGTATTTCATCGCATTATTCATTAAGTTATCAATCACTTGAGTAATACGGTCTTGATCTATTTCTACATAAATTTCTTTTGAGGTTAAATGACGAACAATTTGGTACTTAGGTTTATCTTCACTTTCTAAGGTAAACTCTGCCCGGTCTAGGATATAGTTAACTAAACGCTTAAAATCAATATATTCAAAGTTTGGCTTCACTTGACCGCCATCTAGCTTAGACAAATCTAGCAAATTACCAATCATCCGAATCATGCGATTAGATTCTGATTGTATAACCTCAAGAAACTCCGGAGCAAGCATTTCATCTTTCCAAGCTCCATCCACTAGGGCTTCCGAATAAGACTTGATACTTGTCAGCGGGGTCCTTAATTCATGAGAAACATTGGAAACAAAGTCACGACGTTCTTGTTCATTTTTCTCTTGTTCAGTAACGTCTTGAATCACACAAACTAGGCCCGTTACAAAGCCTGTTTCTCGCCTGATCACTGAAAACTCACATTTTAAAACCGTCTTCATCCCATCGACGAAGCGATTAACTAAAACCTCATGATCCCCTTTTAAAAACTTAGCTAAGGTATAATTTTCATTAATGCCTAGAGTTTCTAAAATCGGCTGACCTACAGCTTCGTTTTGATACATATCTAATAAGAGTAAGGCTCGATCATTTACTAAGAGAATATTTCCTCGACGATCGGTACCAATTACGCCATCAGTCATATGTCTTAAAACACCATCTAAGCGTTGCTTTTCCGATTCAGTCGATTCTTGCGCATCTCTAACTTTTACAGCCAGGTCATTAATGGTTACAGCAAGGTCTCCTATTTCATCATGTCCAAAGACTTCAGCCGGAAAATCATATATTCCTTCCGAAATGCGTAAAGCTTGTTGCCGCATATTTTCAATCGGGGTAGTAATCCCTTGCGAAAGCACAAAGGCTAAAATAAAACCAGCTAAAATGGCAATTAAAATGGCTCTTAAAAAGAGATCTGTTACCTTCTCTCTTTGTTCATTTATCCGGTCCATTTCTGTTTGCACAGCAATAGCCCCTAGCATGACGGTTCGATCTCCCTTGTTCGAAAGAATCGGCTTCACCACATGATAAGGTTGTTGAAAACGAATGAAATAATCATCCTCTAAGGGACGTTGGTTAATTAAAACATTACGGACTAATTCATCATTCGTGCGAGTTCCAATCGAAGAACGCTCAGCCAAGTCATTAGTAGCTAATAGATAGTCTTGTGAATTAACAATTTGAATTTTAGTGGAATAGGTTGAACTGAAAGAATCCAGCGCCTGTTCTAGGCGCTGGTTACGGTCTTCAGTCGTCAATTGTTGATCTTCTAAAATGGGGACAACATTATTGGTAAGAAAATCGATTTGCGTATTTATCTGTTCCTTCATTGCAGTAACGGTCTGTGTTTCCAACTGATCAATAAAATAGATACTGACAAACTGAAAAACGATTACTAAAATCACTACAAATAGCAAGGGAATTTTCACATAAATCGATTGTATCCATAAAAACGAACGATTCATTAAACTGCTCCCTACTCTTGATCTGGGTTCTTAAGAAAATAGCCAACCCCTCTTCTGGTGATAATATAGGTCGGATGACTTGGTAAATCTTCAATTTTTTCACGTAAACGTCTTACAGTAACATCCACTGTTCGAACATCACCAAAGTAATCATAGCCCCAAACAGTTTCTAATAAATGTTCACGCGTCATCACTTGGCCAATATGTAAAGAAAGGTAATGTAACAATTCAAATTCTCGGTGAGTTAGCTCGATTTCAACTCCATTTTTTGAAACAATATAGGCATCTTGATGAATAATCAAGTCTCCCACTTCGATGTCATTATTTTGAGCAGCTTCTAGTTCTTCTTCTCTTACAGTATTTCGACGTAAATTAGCTTTAACACGAGCAACCAACTCACGGTTTGAAAAAGGTTTTGTCACATAATCATCTGCACCTAACTCTAGGCCTAAAACCTTATCGATTTCAGAGTCTTTAGCGGTTAACATAATAATTGGCACAGAACTGGTTTTTCGAATCTCACGGCACACCTCGAGTCCCTCAATTTTAGGGAGCATTAGATCTAACAAAATGAGATCAGGTGATTTTTCAGCAAACTTTTCAAGAGCTTCTTCACCATCATAAGCTGTCTCTACTTCAAATCCTTCATTTTTTAAATTAAATGTAATGATGTCTGAGATTGGTTTCTCATCGTCCACAACAAGAATTAATTTCACGCTGTTTCACTCCTTATCTCCTTCTCATAAAATAATTAACGAGGAAGGGTTTATTATTGAGCTTGCGACTCCTTTTTTCTTCTATGCATATTATACCTTTATCATGTAAATAGTCAAAATACGACACTTTTAATTGCTTTGTTTTTGGCTTTAAAAATCAATCTTATCTGATTCTTTACGAATCATTAGCAAACCATCTCCTAAAGGAATTAAACAAGAACGGTGTTCTTTGGAAGTTAAAACTACTTGATGCAACTCATTGAGTTTACGATGAATTTTACGAACCCGTTTGGGAATCTCTTTTTCGTCGTGTAAAATGGTTCCTCCTTGAAAAACATCGTCAATAATCAAGATCCCTCCAAGTCGCAAAAGACGCATACACTCAGGTAAAAATTCGATATATTTTGCCTTGGCGGAATCCATAAATATAAGATCATAAGCCTCATCTAGCTGGGGCAATAAGTCTGCTGCATCTCCTTCAAGAAGTTCAATACGATTATTTAGCCCTTGTTTAGCAAAATTTTCTTTTGCCCTTTCATACATATCAGGGTAGCGGTCAATGGTGGTTAAGTGTCCATCATTTCGTAAGTGCTGAGCCATTAAACTAGCAGAAAAACCAATAGCTGTTCCGATTTCTAAAATGCGCTGGGGTTGAAGACTTGCACATAAAAAATCAATAAACTTTGCTGTTTCATGAGGAATGACGGGTATTCCTCTCTCGTTAGCATAGGCTTCTATCTCTGCAACTTGTCCTTCAAAAGGCAATTGACCCTCTCGCATAAATTGAACGATGGATTCCATCACTACCGGTCGATGCATCATTTCATTTAACATACTTTCATCTCCTAATAAATAAAGAGTGAACGAGAAGGTCTTTTGACTCACTCGTTCACTGCGGTTTGTTTTATTTTTTTTCAGTATCTAAACCATAGTCATTATCCCGACGATCGCTATCGTGCTCAAATTCATAGAGACTATAATCTGTTTCTAAAGCATAGGCTGAATCATGAGTGACTTGAATACCACGGATTCTTCCATTTTCAACATTACTGGTCGTTAAGACATAGTCATTCATTCTGACTGATGTACGCTCGTCATCATCTGGTACATAGCCAATCACTTGAATCATCAAACCAGCGATAGTATCTACTTCCTCTGAGTCTAAGTGCTCATCAAAATAATGATTGAACTTTTCTAAGGTCATAACGCCATTAATGTAATAATTCATATCATCGATCTTGCGAACGACAGAAGCGGTAATATCGGACTCATCATTGATATCACCTACTATTTCTTCAATTAAATCTTCAAGAGTAACGATTCCCTCGACACCACCATACTCATCTCGTAAGATAGCCATATGGGTCTCTTCTCGACGGAATTCCAACAGCAAGTCATCAATATAGGCCGTAGAAGGGACAAATAGAGGATCGTTAGCAATTTCTAAAAAATCAATCTGATCAAAGCCTTGTTGACTGGCCGTTTTTAATAATTGCTTAACATGGAGCACACCAATGACATTATCTTTACTTTCTTCATAAATAGGCAAACGTGAAAAAGGACTATTTAAAATAGTTGTGAGAATTTCATCGTACTCATCTTCTATATCAACCATTTGTGTGTCGGTCCGTGGAACCATGACCTCTCTTGCAAGCTTAGAGTCAAGCGACAGGACTCCTTCAAGCATTGAATACTCCGCTAAATCGATTGTTCCTTCTTGTTGGCTTTGGGTTAGAATAGCCACCATTTCTTCACGGGTAAACTGGTCATTATCAGCATTGAAATCAATAGGTGTTAACCGTTTTAAAAAGCCAGTAGAAACCGATAATAAGGCAACAAATGGAGTGAATAGTTTTTGAACCCATTCAACAATGGCGCTAGTAGCCATAGCTACTTTGTCAGGCATTTGTAAAGCGATTTGTTTAGGGTAAAGCTCACCCAAGACCAAGGTCACATAAGAAAGCAAGACCGTTACTATCACTATTGAAAGTGACTTCGCACCCGGAAAAAATGGTATCCATCTTACTATATAATCTGCAAAACTTGTTGCAGCTGACGCAGATGAAAGGAAACCTGCCAAAGTAATTGCTACTTGGATGGTCGCTAAAAAATCATCTGCATTATCGATTAATCTCAGCACTCGTTGTGCTTTTTTGTTCTGCTCTTCTTCCGCTAACGTTCTCATTCTCGATTGGTTAATTGAAACAAAAGCAATTTCTGCTGCAGCGAAAAAAGCGTTAATTGCGGTTAAACATAAAATTAAGACTAATTGCGCTATCAGTGAATTCTCCGAAGAGTCCATAGTTAAGTTCATTTCTCCTTTATGCATCTAAAAATTTCGACTACTTTTATAATAGGTAATTTCAATATAAAAAGCAACACTTTATCTGGATAGAAACTAGCAAATTATTAAAAAACTATGAGAGAACGATTGCGCATTTTGATTACTATGATAAAATAGGAGAGTAGATGCCAACTTTTACCTAAATAATTAGTAAAGAATTGGAGAAACTAATGATTGAAGACTTAATGACACCCAAAAATGCCCTTCTCACTCTACCGGAAACATGCACTTGTCTAGAAGCTATTGAATTATTAGAAAAAAATAATCTTCGTTGCGCCCCGGTGGTAGATGATAGCCAATCCATTTTCCGTGGTAACATTTACCGCTTCCATATTTATCAATATAAATTTCATCATCCTGACGCTGATCTTAGTTCTTTACCCGTGACCCGCTTTTTAAAAAACACCACCAAAATTATCCGTATTCACCATTCAATTTTGGAATTGTTTTTTGCTATAAAAGACCTACCCTATGTTGCTGTCTTAAGTAAGGAACATACCTTTTTAGGGATTGTGGAACACACAAACTTTCTGAGCTTTTTAAATCAAGCTTGGGATATGCCGGTCGTAGGCTATATATTAAAAGTAGAAGCCCTCGGTAAAAAGGGCAATCTCACTAAGATTGCCCGTCTAGTTAACCGTTATTGCGATATTTCTTCCTCAATGACCATTGATAAGACCGATTTTAACAACCGTTCCTATATCCTCTTTCAAATCCACCAAGATACTAGCCGTCTTACCTTTCAAAACCTCGTTCAAGATTTGCAACGCCGTAAATACACGGTTGAATTCTGGTACATTTAAAATATTTATCCCCGCTAACCTCTAATCGAAGAAGAGTTAACGGGGATTTTATAATTATTTAGGAAAATAAGGATTGTTCTGGCGCTCTTGGGCTACAAACGTTGGGTTGCCATGTCCAGGGTACAACTGATAATTATCACTCAAAGGTAAAATTTCGCGTTGAATACTTTCCATTAATTGTTGATGACTAGCATTCGGTAAATCCGTACGTCCAACACTGCCTGCAAAAACAAGGTCACCAGATATCACAAATTCATCCTCATCAAATAGATAAATCACATGACCTGGACTGTGTCCGGGTGTATGCTTCACTTCAAACTTAAAAGAAGCGATTGAAACTTCCCCCATACTTTCCCAAAGATGATCAGCTTTACGCTGAATAATCGGTTGAGTAAGCATTGTAGACAAGTTTAAGGCTGGATCACCGAGGAAATCAGCTTCTAATGTATGTACATAGACTGGAACGTGATAATAATCTCTCAATTGGTCTAAACCACCAATATGATCAAAATGGCAATGGGTTTGAAGAATAGCTTTCGGTTTCCAGCCTTGACCATCAATCCATTCAATCAATTTATCCGCTTCTGCACCCGGATCAAAAAGGATGACCTCTTGATTGGGATGAATCACTACATAAGTATTTTCCTGCATAGGACCCACTGTTTTCATAGCTACTTCTAACATATTATCCTCCTATATATAAATTCGAGGAACTCTTTCACTAATACATGATAATATTTCATAGGAAATAGTTCCTGCCATATGTGCCAACAAAGAGGGGTGATTATAATATTTACCATCTTGACCGATTATTGTCACTTCCGTTCCCACAGGGAATTCCTTGGGTAAACGAATCATTAATTGATCCATATTAATCACACCTAAAACAGGGCATGCATATCCTTCTACCAAAATAGGAATTTTAGCATAAGCGCGAAGCCAACCATCGGCATAGCCAATCGGAATAGTACCAATCCATTCATCCTCTGGACTTTCATAGCTTGCTCCATAAGAAATACGCGTTCCTTTTTCAACTTTCTTCACATAGGACAATTCAGACAACAATTGAAATGCTGGCTTCAAATTAAGTTCATTTGTAGAATTTTTACTGCGTAAACCCTCTTTATCTAAATGATAATCAGTAATTTGCTGGTCCGTCACTAAATCTTCAGGGACACAGTCTCTACTATTGAGACCATACATGGAAATACCTAAGCGTATAATATCTGATCGGTCGCCAATTGCAGGATAAAGTCCCATGGCTGAATTATCAAAGTGTCTTAAAGACACAAAATCAGGAATATAAGAAATTAAAGCTTGCCAACGCTCCCATTGATAGTCAATATAACTTAAGGGGCCACCACCAGCCGTTGCAAAATGAGTGAAAACCCCTTGCCAATTTAGCCACGAATAAGCTTTAACGCCTTCAACAAAGGCTAGTACTTCTTCTTTGGTCCTTAACCCCACTCGTGACATCCCCGTATCCAGCTTCAAATGAAATTTTAATGGATTCTCTTTCAACAGATTCTCTTGCTGATTCTTTTTAAGCTGGTGGAAAGACTGGTCAAAAAAGCTTAAATCTGAAACAGTAATCGTTAAATCATAATATAAAATCTCGGCTATTCCATAGGGTAATGTTAAGCCCATTACTAAAATTGGTATTTTAGTCAGACCCAGCTTGCGGAGTTGGATGGCTTCATCTACTGTGGCAACGCACAATCCATTCACACCTGCTTCAATGGCTGCCTTAGCAATTGGAATTGCTCCATGTCCATAAGCGTTGGCTTTAACTACTGCATATATTTGTTGATGTGAAGCTTTCTTATCTTGGTATAGCTTGATATTATGTTTAATGTTTTCTAAACTAATGACTGCTTGCGTTGGGCGGTGCTCACTTGCTCGATACATTTTTTGACTCCTTACGACTTGTTTATAAATTTTTGATAGGCTTGGTCAATCGTTTGCTGATCACAGTCCATTACAACCATAGCCGTTGCGTAATCTTGACCATGACTAATCGATACTTTGGCATGTTTTATTATTGGACCTGCTGTAATCTTAGGTCGTCCTCTCTCGTCATTGATAATTGAAATATCAGAAAACTTCAAGTGTCCAATCCCTGTACCCATAGCTTTAACATAAGCCTCTTTAGCACAAAAGCGGCCAGCCAAATAAATGAGCTGCCGCTGAGAGGAATATTTATCAAATACTCGTAGTTCTTGATCTGATAATATTTTATTTGGAAAAGCTTTGTGTCTAGCTAGGGCCTTAGCAATCCGATCAATTTCTACAATATCAATTCCTATCTCCATTATAATACCTCAAATATTAACGCTCTTTTTTCTTCATCTTAAAATTTTTCTTGTTAGACTTTGAATAGTTGCCTTTATTACCACCGGAATATTTATTGCGGTTTGATTTGCCAGACTTTTTGCGATAGTTGTCACGATTATTCCGTTTTTTGCGGTCTGCATTTGGTAATGGTTTTTGCGGTGAAATCGAAACGGCAATTTCACGGCTTTCTGAAACAATTTGTCCTAAAAGGGCTGCTACTAAATCTTCCGCTTCATAGTTAGCTAAAAGTAGTTTAGCATTTTGCCGACTATGATTAACCTGGTCGCCTTCTAATTGCTCATTAATCTGTTCGATAATTTGGTGGATTTGTCCTTGTTGTGCTTCTTGAATGGTTGGTGGTTTCATCGGTTGCATTTGTTTACCGACTAATTTTTCGATGGTTCTTAAATAAGGCATTTCAGTCGGTAAGACAAAGGTTAATGACAAACCTTCATTGCCTGCACGCCCTGTACGCCCGATACGGTGAACATAAGACTCAGGATCTTGCGTAATATCATAGTTATAGACGTGAGTAACGCCTGTAATATCTAATCCTCTGGCGGCAACATCAGTTGCGACTAAGAGTTCTACATTGCCTTTTTTGAAGGCGTTAATCACGCTAGACCGTTTCTGTTGAGTAATATCACCATGGATCACTTCTGCATTGTAACCTCTTAGGTTTAGACCACGGCCGACTTCATCGACACGCTTTTTAGTCCGACAGAAGATAATCGCTTGCTTAGGCATTTGAACGTCAAGAAAACGTGATAAGGCATCAAATTTCTCATCGTCACGGCACTTAGCATAAAATTGCTCAATCAAGTCTGCTGTTACATGTTTTGTTTCAATATGTACATGAGCTGGTGATTTAAGAAATTGATCTGCTAAGTTTCGAATTGCTGGTGGCATAGTCGCTGAGAAGAGTAACGTTTGTCTTGCTTGAGGTGTTTTAGAAACAATTGACTTAATATCTTCAATAAAACCCATATTTAGCATTTCGTCGGCTTCATCTAAAACCAAAGTTTGTACATGCTCTAATTTCAAAACTTTTCGATTGATTAAGTCTAGTAGTCGTCCTGGAGTCCCCACAATAACTTGTGGTTTATTACGTTTAATACGCTCAATTTGCTTACCGATTGGTGAGCCACCATAGACCACATAAATACGCGAACGAACGCCTTTTCCTAAACGAAATAACTCTTCCTGAACTTGGATAGCGAGTTCTCTTGTTGGAGCTACCACTAAACTTTGAATATTATCATGGTTGGTTTCCAGTTTATTTAATAAAGGCAGACCAAAGGCTGCTGTTTTTCCTGTTCCTGTTTGCGCTTGACCGATTAAGTCACGGCCCTCCAGTGCTACAGGTATTGCTTTTTGCTGGATGGGAGTTGGCTCTTCAAAACCTAACTCATCAAGTGTTTTAACTAATCGTTCATCTAATTGTAAATCTTTAAATTTCAAATAATTCTTCCTTTTCTTCTATTGATAAGAATTTCAACAAGGGACTGGGTATTTACCCCAGCCCCACTATCATCTGTTTATAAAGTTTTTAAACCTTATGGTTGATCATTGTGTTTTGATTCCAGTTAACGCCGTCACAACGCTCAGCAAGTCAACACCGAAGCTAGACTTAACTAGGATGACATCTTCATTTGATGTCTCTATACTAAGAGCGTCTATCAAACGTTGATGATCTGCTTTTTCATAAAACAACTGTTCCTTTGCAAAAGTTTTTTGCAATTCATCGTATAAATAAGCCATCTGGTCGCCAAACAAGTATACCTTATCTAGCACGCTTACGTCCAGTGAATCTTTTAAACTACGATGATATTCTTCACTTTTGGCTCCTAACTCCCTAATATCACCCAAAACAGCAATTTTACGGCCCGCACCTTCTACTTCAACATCAGCCAAAGTATTTAAAACAGCTCGCATGGAAGTTGGACTGGCATTGTAAGCATCATTTAAAAGTCTAGCGCCATTTTTAGTGGTTAACCATTGTACCCGATTGGCTGTCAGTTTAAATTGTGATAATTGGAAAATAGCTTGTTCGGTAGGAACTTCTAATAGTTTAGCAATGCTTAGAGCAATTAAAGCATTAGTAACATTATAGGCTCCAATGATTGGGATCGAACATAGCACATTTTCATCAATATTCGTGCGGAAAAAAGTTTTATTATATTCTTGATTAATAGCGTAAGCATAAAAATCATCACTTTTTTCAAAACCAAAGCAGTAACTTTTAATTTTAACCTGTTTTTTTTGCAACTCTGCTTCAATTAAAGGCTCATTGCCAGGGTATAAGAAAATACCATTGGAAGTGAGACCATCTAATATTTCTAATTTTGCTTGTGTAATGCCTTGCCGACTCCCTAAAAATTCTAAGTGGCTCTCTCCGATAATAGTCACTACAGCAATATCAGGCTCAGCGATTTTACTTAATCGACTAATTTCTCCAAAGTCACTCATCCCCATCTCTAAGACACATACCTGCGTATCTTCAGGCATTTGTAATAGTGTATAAGGCATACCAATTTCGTTATTATAATTCCCTTGGGTTTTATGGACACTATATTTTGAAGTTAAACTCATGGCTGTCATGTCTTTAGCAGTTGTTTTACCATTACTCCCTGTGATACCTATCACAATAGGCTGAATAAGATGACGATAATAATTTGCTAATTGATGAAAGGCCGCTAATGTATCTTCAACCTTGATAACAATTAATTGTTCAGAGGGTGCTTCTTCTATAGGACGTGACCAAAAACAAGCGATGGCACCATTATCTATTGCATTTTGAATATAGTCATGACCATCCGTAGTACCCCCTACTAATGGCACAAAAAGACTAGCCTTTTTGACCTTACGTGAGTCAAACTCTACACTAGTAATTTCTTGACCTAAGACTGGCTGATAATTAAACGGATTTAGTTTTAAAGTCTTGATGATTTCGTTAATTTGAATTGCTTTCAAAGACTCGCTCCCTAACTTTTATAACTTTTCATTTGAGACCTTGTTTTATGTCGGCTCAACCCCAATTGAATGAGTTCTTCAATTAAGTCCCGATATTCTAAGCCTGTTGCTTTCCAAAGACTTGGATACATCGAGTATTGGGTGAATCCTGGCATGGTATTTAGCTCATTAATGTAAATATCATGGTTAGCAGTGACAAAAAAGTCGGCCCTTGCTAATCCAGAACCATCAATCACCCGATAAGCTTTTTTCGCATAGTTTTGAATTTCTTCAGATAGACTTTCAGGTAAATCAGCTGGAATTTCCATTTCAACCGTATTATTAATATATTTTTCGGAATAATCGTAGAAATCTTGGGTTTTTACCAATCGTCCCACACAAGACACGTGAATATCTTCATTACCTAAAACGGCTACTTCACACTCATCAGCACTAATTCCTTGCTCAACCACAATGCGACGGTCATACTTCAAAGCTTCATTAACTGCTTCAATTAGCTGATATTTATCTTGAGCCTTAGAAATCCCAACACTCGATCCCATATTAGCTGGCTTGACAAACATTGGGTACAGTAATGTTCCTTCAGCTTTAATAATTAAGTTTTCTTGCTGATTTTTCCACTCTACATCATCAAAGGAAACATAAGGAACTTGAGGAATGCCTGCTTGGGTAAATAAAGATTTAGAAATGATTTTATCCATACCATTTGCTGAAGCGGTAATCCCTGCTCCAACATATGGCATATCTAAAACTTCTACAAAGCCTTGAATAGTGCCATCTTCACCATTAGGACCGTGTAAAACAGGAAAGACTATGGCATCCTCCTCTTGAATCTCTCCCGGTTTTATAACCACTCCTTTTGAAGGTGTATTTGTGGTTGACCACTTTGCATGATCGGATTCATTAAATATTAATTGCTGATCACCTAAAGAAGGTTCATTCATTTCCGGCCCTTGAATCCATTGCCCATCTTTGGTGATATAAATCGGCTGCACTGTATATAAATTGTACATAATTGCTTGCGAAATATTATGAGCTGAAATAATAGAGATCTCATGCTCAGCACTTTGCCCACCATATAGTAATATTATTTTCATTGAGTTCCCTCCGTCTTGTCTTCCAACTGTTGGCTTAAGTCTTCGATGCGCCATTGACTGGTTGATTCTTGGTAAATTAT
This sequence comes from Facklamia sp. P13069, assembly GCF_050409405.1. NCBI lineage: Bacteria > Bacillati > Bacillota > Bacilli > Lactobacillales > Aerococcaceae > Facklamia > Facklamia sp. P13069. The sequence goes on from NZ_JBNUPN010000014.1 coordinate 47,923, forward strand.
CTGTCCAACAGCATCTTTACGATCGAAATTACGTGTTAAATAAGTTAATTCATCCTCAATTATATATAGAGGGATACTCCAAGTATCATTTTCTTTAATGGCTTGTTTTAAATCAATTTTTAACCCATTCATAAATAGGGGGCTTAATTCCTCTACTAGTCTAACGGGCATTGGTGCTATTACTTTTTTCCGTCTTGTAAACCACCCAACATTTTCATTGATTATGTTAGACAGATGTTCACTTAGAGCCCGAGCAAAGCGCCCATAAAAGTGAGACATATGCCGATAATATGTTTTATTTAGGCCATTTGACATGGTTAAATAAACATAGTTATTTTGCAACTTATAAAAGAAAGGTGATCTCAAGGCTTTATTAGCGTGAAAAAGGTAGAGTAGTTCTGAAATTTCAACGGGGGTTAATTGGTGCATCAATTCCATACTATCGAAATCAATCCAATTAGACATTCGACGCCCTTCTTTTTGACAAAGTTCAAAATAGTCTAAAACTTCTGTCTGATTGCGTAGAATTTTAAAATCCGTTTGAACGTCAAAACGACCGAATTCTTCCGGTGCATTCGCTAAAATAATATTTTGTGGTAAATATTGACGATTGAAATCCATTATTTTTAGACTTATTCCTCGCGTCATAAAATAATTAGTAACGGCATCATAATGCACATAAAGATTAATCCGATTCATTCTCTACCTCCTTTCTTTTAAAGATCGGTAACTCACATTCTACTCTCTTTGATTTCCAATGCAAAGCCTAATTTTAAAGAAGGCATAAAATTATTAGTCAAAAGAGACTTGAGGTGCTTGACGAGCAGCTTCTGGAGCTTCTAAATAAGTTTTCTCGCCAAATCCATGGACTCCCGCTACCACATTGTTAGGAAAAACTTGAACCTTCTCATTATAGGTTTGTACACTTGAATTATAAAGTTGGCGAGAAACTGCAATCTTGTTTTCTGTATCTTCAAGTGATCTTTGTAATTCTTGAAAATTAGCGTTCGCTTTTAGATCAGGATATTGTTCCGCTACGACAAGCAAACGTGATAATGCTGAAGTTAAGCTGTTAGATTTGCTATTGATCATTTCTGGACTTGCATCAGCAGGTAGATTAACTAACTGCTGACGCGCTTTGGTCACATTTTCTAGTGTTTGGCGTTCGTGCTCAGCATATCCTTTAACTGTTTCAACCACATTCGGTATCAGATCGTTTCTTCTTTGAAGTTGAACGTCAATTTGACTAAAAGAACCTTCTACCCCGTTACGAGCTTTAATTAAATTGTTATAAACACCTACCCAAAAAAGAGCGATTATACCTATTACACCTAACAAAATATACATAAACATATCCTTAGCACATCCTTTCATATAAATCTATTATAAGCGATTGCAATAAAAGAGTGAATATAAAGCTATTATCTTTAACACTTAATATCAGCGAAGATGAAGCACCATTATTTATTCTTAGACTTTACCGAGTCAATGAGGATGCCGCTTCTCTATCTAAGAGTACGTAAACATTCCGATGCTTTTGTAAAACACTAGCCGGTAAGTCTGATGTAATAGGGCCTTCAATCATACCTCGTACAGCTTGAGCCTTTTGACTACCAAAGGCCATAATTATTATTTTTTTAGCTTTTATAATAGCTCCCACACCCATCGTAATTGCTTTGGTAGGCGTTTCTTCTTTAGAACCAAAAAAACGTTGATTATCATCAATTGTAGATTGCGTCAGACTCACTAGGGATGTGCCAGCTTCTAAATCGGACCCAGGTTCGTTAAACCCTATGTGGCCATTCGAACCCAAGCCTAATAGTTGCAAATCAACCGGATTGTCTTTAATTACTTGATCGTATCGAGCTAACTCAGCATCGATATCTTTAGCCTGTCCATTCGGAATAAAAGAGCCTTTAAAGGGTTTGTTTTTGAAGAGATGGTCATTCATATAGAAAGCATAACTTTGAGGATTCTCGTCATCTAATCCAACGTATTCATCCAAATTAATTGCAACAGCCTGACTGAAGTCCATATCCGACTGACTTAAAAGCTCATATAATCTTTCCGGGGTCGATCCAGTCGCCATACCATATACATCAGCCCCCTCTTGCTGACTAAGCTTGAATATTTCTAAAGCTCTTAATGATGCCTCTTCTGAACTGTTATAGATTTCAACTCTCATAATAAATCCTCCTTAAGTATTAGGCTTTTTTCTTTTAAATAGTTTATCATTAAATATATATTTAACAAAGCAACATTAAATGACATTCTTCTCAAGCTGGCAACATTCAGGTAACAAACCACATAAATTAAATAATTAATGATAAACTAGTATTAACAAATCATTAGGGAGGAGAGCATAAAAGTGTGTGAGAAAAACAAGCTAAAATTAAACCATTCAAAGACTATTCTATGCTTTATAATGTTGATGTGTTTTTTTATCATCAGCATCAAATCTCCCTATATTGAAACGCAAGCTTCAGGCTTCCACAGGCTATCCAGTCCAGTTGAGACTAATCCCGTTAAAAACCCAAGCAACAAACAAACCACCAGCGTTGAAAAACCCGAGGATGAATCAACAACTACCACCCAGGAAGTGATTGCTCCTACTCCACCGATTACTTTCGATCCGAATGAAAGTACTCAAACAAGTCGTCAAGCTAGTAAAGATGAGTCAACAATCACAAGCAATCAATTAACAACCGTCACTAACGATCAAGAAGATAATGATAATCATAATCAAGAAAAAATAACGACAACTCAGGAAAAATCCGAAACCTCTGAGCTGTCCGAGCAAACTACCACTTCTAAAGAAGTGGCCTTCGAAGCTGGTAAATTAACAGTTATTAAAAAAGATACCGTCCCATTGGCGTATATTCTCACTGAATTCGCCACCACTCTTTATGAAAATTCCGATTTTATTCAATCAATCTATTATCAAGGGGCCTTTCTAATTCGCCATCTATTAATTATTCCCGATGCAGACATCTTGACATTATTTGATCATAAAATTATTCGCTGGCTCAATCTTTATGCAGAGTATTTTATGCAAAATAAAACGACTCCATAATCCTTGAAGCGCTACTAAATAAAAGAATATTTTTTCTTTTAACAGTTGATTTTAAAGGATTTTATTAGTATCTTATTTCTATTTTAAATAACCCTTATTGTCCATCTATTCCATTTTTTTGATTATATAAGATTTTCTTATTGTTTTAATAAGTTTTTCAAATGATTTCTCATTAAGTTTAAAAAAATTTATATCACAAAGCTTAATCTTATATGGTTAAGCTCAGACTGTAGACAAAGTCCTCTAAATCACCAACCTATGGTGATTTAGAGGGCT
>NZ_JBNUPN010000015.1:0-48986 GCF_050409405.1 Facklamia sp. P13069
CTGCTTCATGATAAGTCCAATTGAAGACTTTCTTTTCATCGGATTGCCATTTTTTTGTCTGTTCTTTTAACATCGTGCTATAGGGGATGATGGCGATGGTATCGGGATGATGGTCTTCTAAGTAGGCATAGTTGGACTCGGAACCATACCCAGCGTCCATCGAAACATAAGTCATCGAATCAATGAGTGCACGGTGGGTCTCAAAGAATGGTTGAAGCGTTCGTGTGTCGGTTGGATTGGGATAGATGTCATAAGCTAATACATATTGATGACTGGTGGCGATTTGTAGGTTATAGCCAGGTTTAGTTTGACCGTTTCGCATTGGATCTTCTTTCATCCGCATAAAGGTCGCGTCAGTATCCGTTTTAGAATAAGAATGACGGTCACCTAAAAGATGACGATGTTTTTCATAGTTTTGTTTCTTTTCAATGCGTTCATTGAGTGGGTGCTTGAGAGATTTTAAGCGACGACGTGATTGCTTGGCCGGATTAGGCGATTGTTTCTTTGTTTCTTCCACTTCTTTTTCTAAAGCTTCGAGACAGCTCTCTAACTGTGTCATCACTTCTTCCAGCTGATCCATCGTTAAGTCTGTTCCCTCAGGAAGTGTCATGTCTTGATAGGCTACTTTGGTTTCTTTTAACAGCTCTTTGATTTGTGCTTCATTGGCTTCATCAAAACGGATGATGTTCTTTTTCCAGACGAAGGTATATTTATTCGCATTCGCTAAAATTTTTGTTCCATCAATAAATAAAGCATCGTCTATCAGACGTTGTTCCATTAAATAGTTTACAAGTCCATCAAACCCAGCATCTAGAATGTCTTGTATGCTCTCATCCACTCGGCATCGGCAGATCGTGGTATGTGAAGGGACTCTACCTTGTGTTAACCATTGAGCCGGTAAGTTTTCAGCCGCAAAGCGTTCAATCTTCCGACTGGTAAATATCTCTCGAGTATAGGCAAAGAGAATGAGCTTTAAGACGGCAGATAAAGGGTATTCTCTCGGGCGACCAAACACATAAGGATGATCAATGGCTAATTGGTTGACCAAGCCATCAATAAAGTGGACAACATGTGCTTCTTCAGGAATATAGGCATAAGAGATTTCCAAAGCTAATTGATTTGTATTATAATGAAAGTGCATTTTTTATGTCCTTTCTTTTGTGTTAGAGGAGAGGCATTGACGAAGCAGAAAGCGTCAACTTTCTGCTTTTTTATATCTTTATTATACCATAAAAACCACTATAAACATTATTTAAACAACGTTTATAGTGGTTTTTCGGTTTGAGACTTATGATACAGCCCCTTCTTTTTGTTCTAAAGCTTTTCTCTAAAGCTTTTCAAGCAATTTGTTGATAAATTTAAAGGTTCTTTCAGTTGAAGAAATCGAAAGTCTTTCATTAGGGCTATGCACGTCTTTCATCGTAGGGCCTACTGCAATCATTTCCATTTCAGGGAAAGTATCTGTAAAAACAGCCGGTTCAAGAGCAGCATGGACAACCTCAACTTTCATTTCTTTATTAAAAGTCTCTTTAAATGCTTCTAGGGCAGTCTCTCTAAGACTAGACTCTTTTGCAAATTCCCAAGCTTGATAATAATCTGCTTCAATCACATCAAATCCATTTTTTTGATAGATTTTTGTCACATTTTCAGTATGTTTATCAAAAGATTCAGGATTCGAACTTCTAAGGGAAATAGTGACTTTTAATTGACGATCTTGAATATCAAAGATAGCGAGATTGTTAGAACACTCAACAATATCAGGATATTCTTCCATCATACTATAGACACCGTGTGGGACTTCAGCGATAAATTGCTCAATATTTTCTTGGCTTTGTGCCGATAAGACCTCATCTATATTATCAATTTTTTTAATGGTTACTTGCATGTCTTTATCAAGAGGATATTTAGCGATTAAGTTTGTAAAATCAATGGAATAATCTTCTTCATCTGATGCAAATACTACTCTTGCATCGCGGGGTATCGCGTTATGTTTTGATCCGCCGACAATCGACACTAATTCATAGTCGGACACCTCTTTAATTAAGTTCATAGCCTGTAAGGCAAATTTAATGGAGTTTCCTCTTTTTTGGTGGATTTCCATTCCTGAATGTCCACCTAACATATTATTAATGGTTAATTCAAAAGTGTTTTTTAACTGGCGAGCTTGATATTTAAGTTTTTGCTTACCAATAAGGTTATGGCCACCAGAACAACCGGCCAGTAAGATGCCTTCTTCTTCTGCATCAATGTTAATTAATTTTTTGCCACGAATATTTTCTTTTTTTACAGCTCGTGCACCAGACATGGTGGTTTCCTCATCCGTAGTAACCAGCAATTCAAGAGCAGGGTGTTTAGCTTCTTTGTCTTCAATGATTGCTAGACCCATAGCTACTGCAATTCCATCATCTGCTCCTAAGGTTGTCCCTTTGGTTTTAACCCAATCCCCTTCCACTGCCAATGGAATAGGGTCTTTGGCAAAGTCGTGTTTTATGCCTTCTGCCTTTTCAGCCACCATATCCATATGTCCTTGAATGATGATTGGTTCATGATCCATATAGTCGGGATGGGCTGGCTTTCTAATAATAATATTATTAGCTTCATCTTGAATAGTTTCATAACCCAATTCTTTTCCTAAATGATACAGGTAGTCGCTAACTGCTTGTTCATTACCAGATTCTCTAGGTATTTTGGTTAACTCTTCAAAGTAGTGGAAGACTCGATTAGGTTGTAGATTTTCTAACAATTTAATTTCTCCTTTCATCTTAAGCGTCGACAAAATCAAACGCTATCAAATGGCTTCTAAGTTGATTATAAAACTAAAAAAAAGCAGATACAAAGGTTTTCAAAATTATTTTTAAAATTTTAGTCTTTTTAAATAATTTAAGCACATTAAATTGTGCTAGTACAAGAATTATGATTAGACGAAATTCTAAGCATTAGCTATAATAGAGAGAGAATGATAAAAGTCAGAAAGAAGGTGATTAGATGTCAGAAGAAGTAAAAATTTTTCGATCGCTTACACAAGAAGAAGTCACACAAAATCCATTACTTTTAGAAATTTTAGACTTAAATGGCGAACAGCTAACCTATTATTTTGAAGAAAAGTTTTTGGATAATCCGTTTATAGAGTTTGAATACCCTATTGAGCATAAGGTTTCCCAGATTTTACAAGAAAGAAGGCCTGCAGCTGATCCAGATATCGATATTCAAAGTCCAAGCTCTCCTCAAACATTAGAAACCTTCCTTTTCGAGCAGATTATGTTATATAGGCAAACACCGATTAGAGATGCTATGGTGCAAATGGTTCCCTTTTTAGATGAACGTGGCTATTTACCTTATAAATATGGAGAACTTGCAAAAAAACTACAAATAGACCCTATGATTGCCTTAGATGCTATTACTCTTTTTCAACAATTAGAGCCGACTGGGATTGGGGCTTATGATTTGAAAGAATGTCTAATGTTGCAAACAGACCAAGACCAACATTCGCCAAATCATGCCTATTTTTTATTAGAAAATTATTTTGCTGAATTATTAGAAGAAGATTATGCAGAGATTATGGAGCGTACAAACTTAACGCTAGCTGAAATCCAACAAATTGTTAATTATTACCATACATTGCGGACACGCCCATCTTCATTATATGAACGAATTGAGCGAATTAATTTGATTCCAGATGTTGAACTGCAACTCATGGGAGAAGAAATACAAATTCACATTAACCGTCAGTATTATCCACGGCTAATTTTTGATCAAGATTATTATGATGAAATGGAAGCTAAAAATAATACTGAGCTTCAAGAATATATCCAACCGCATAAGGAATTCTACCAGCAAATGTTATCAAGTATTCGCTCTAGAGAGAAATTGTTAATTGCAGTGACTAAGATTATCGTTCAATCTCAGCTGCAATATCTCAAAGGAGAAGACAAAAGCCCAACGCCTTTATTAATTAAAGACATTGCTCATCAGCTGCGCTTATCTGAGTCTATTGTCAGTCGCATTATTATCAATAAGAACCTCGCTTATGGAGAGAATGTGTCTCCACTTTCGGATTTTATTAATGTTTCAGCAAAAGTCGGACGTAGTGGGTTGTCTGCTCTAAATATTCAAGCTTTTATTCAAGATGTTATAACAAAGCATGGCCAAGATGTTTCTGATCAAGAAATTATCGATCAACTGGCAGATAAAAAAATCATTATCAGTCATCGTTTAGTAGAGCGCTATCGTCAAAACATTCTAAAAAAGCAAGCAAAAGGATAAAGCATAAAGTCCCAGCCATTTAACAAATGGCTGGGACCTTATGCTTATTGCTGATAGAAAAAGAGTGAGTGTGTTGAATTGACTAGATGCATAGGAATAAGTTCCTTTGTTTGAGGACGATAATAAGCTAATAGCACTAATCGGTTTCCTACTTGTGTTAAAGCGTGGTTTATTAAACGTGTATCGTTATCACTGGCAATCTTTTCGGCTTCTTGGTAAGTTAAGGGTACGATGATGCGAGGAATAAAGATTGTTTCTCCATTGATTTGGAATTGGCTTTGATCAATAGAAACATCTAGTTGGCTTAAATCTTCCTCCGAATTAATTTGTGAAAGGATTTGATTTAAATCCTTACTTGCTACTTTATTTTTATTAACTTGTTGCTCTTGATTTGTAAAATTGTTTAGATAATAGCTTTCCATGGCTTGATTAATATCTTGAGGCACTTCATCTGGAAGTGTCAAATTAGGGAAATCAGAAGAAACGCTTAATTTCTCTTTTAAAAAGCGAGGGGCTGTATTGCTCTGTTTATTTTTTTCTGTTTGCTCCTTTTGGCTATCTTCTGATTCAAGGTTTTCAGTTGTTTGACTAGTTATTTGGTCTTGGGAGACAGCAGCCCATTCTGATTGTTCATTTTTCTCATTAGCGGTTGGTTCTTGAAAGTATTGGAAAATCTGACAGGCAGATAATAAAAGAGATGCAATCATAAGGCTAAGTATTTTTTTCATGAAATCATTCCTTTTTGTTTCGTTCCATCAGTGTATCAGAAAAATATGGATATTAGGTAACAAGTTGATAACAAATTACTAAATTAAATCCTAAAAAGAGTGTGACAACTTGGTCAAACAATGATAAAATCGATTAGAAATGTAAGGACTTTTAATGCATTCCAGCGAGGATGCCAAAGTCTACTGAGTATTTTAAGTCCTTATTTTCAAATAAAGGGCTCTTTTTTATGCCTTCATATAAGGAGATTAAAATGGAAAATTCAAAAGATAAAATGACGCTATTGCTGCAACCTCACGAAAAGCCGGAGTTTACCAAAGGATTATTATTAAGTTTTCAACATGTTTTTGCTATGTTTGGAGCAACGATCTTAGTTCCCTTAATTTTAGGGCTATCTGTTTCAACTGCTTTGTTAGCAAGTGGGATAGGAACATTGATTTACCTTACTATAACAAAAGGGGAGGTGCCTGTTTATTTGGGATCCTCTTTTGCTTATATTGCTGCCATGGCTTTAGCAATGGAACAACTAGGTGGGGATGTTTCTGCAGCGCAAACTGGAATCATGATGGTCGGTTTATTTTACGTTGTGATTGCTGGAGTAATCAAGTATACGGGCACCGATTGGTTGAATAAAATATTACCACCGATTGTTATTGGGCCGATGATTATTGTTATCGGTTTAGGATTAGCTTCTTCTGCAGTAAATAATGCTGGCTTTGTATCGGGTGGGGATTGGCGAAACATTTTCGTTTCAGTAGGAACGCTACTCATTTCAGTTTACATGCAGATATTTGGTAAAGGCTTCTTAAAAGTAATTCCATTCTTAATCGCTATTATTGGCGGCTATCTTCTTTCGTTAATGGTTGGAATCGTTGATTATACTCCCGTAATAGAAGCTAGTTGGATTCGTTTGCCGGATTTATCCCTTCCATTTGCTACACCTGTTGCAAATTGGCAACAATATAAGTTTTATTTTGGACCAGAAGCCTGGGCGATTTTACCAATTGCTTTGGTTACCATTGCTGAGCATACAGGTGATCATGTGGTTCTTAGTGAAATTTGTGATCGTAATTTTTTATCAAAGCCAGGATTACACCGAACTTTAGCAGGAGATGGGTTAGCTACTTTCGTTTCAGCTTTAATTGGTGGTCCTGCAAACACAACTTATGGTGAAAACTCTGGTGTGATTGCTTTAACAAGAATTGCATCTGTTAGTGTTATTAGAAATGCAGCTTTTCTAGCTATTTTGATATCTTTCTTTGGCAAATTTAATGCTTTAGTGGCATCAATACCTTCCGCAGTATTGGGAGGAATGTCGATTCTATTGTATGGTGTGATTGCTAGTAATGGTCTGAAGGTATTAATAAAAGATCACACTGACTTTTCACAATCTAGAAATTTAATTATTGCTTCAGCTATGTTGGTTATCGGATTGGGGGGAGCTGTTTTAGATTTGGGAGGCTCATTTGTTGTTTCCGGAACAGCCTTAAGTGCACTGGTAGGAATTACTTTGAATGCTATGTTACCTGAATTAAAATAAAAAATAATTAAGCATTTAGAATTTTGATGTGAACCCATAAACACGAACAATAATATTAAAATTAATTATGCGGCCTGCAACCTATATTCAATAGGTGAAAGGCCGTTTAATTTTTCTTTTAGCCTATGATGGTTATACCAATAAATAGATCTTTTTATTTCTTCAGCTAATTCATCTATACTATCATACTTAACCGCATAAAATATTTCTTGTTTTAGAAGCCCAAAGAAGTTTTCCATAGGCGAATTGTCTAGACAATTAGCTCGTCTTGACATACTTTGTTTTATAGTGTTATCTTCAAGGATTTTTACCCATGACTTAGGTTGATAATGAAATCCTTGATCTGTATGAACTATTAAATGGTGATCTTGTGGAAGTTTCTTTACAGCATCTTCTAAGGACTTATTGGTAAAATATACAGTAGGTGATATATTTAAATGATATGATATTATTTCACAGTTAAATAAATCCATTATTGGTGATAGTTATAACCTGTTTTCAGAAGATTTAACTTTAAGTTTTGTTATATCACTCACCCATACTTCATTAGCTTTTTCTACTTTGAAGTTTCTATTTAATTTGTTATCTGCTATCCTACCTATTTCTCCTCTATATGAGCTATATTTCATTGTTCTTGTGTGGAATTTTTTACATAGAAGTTTACTAACTTTCATGATTCTTAATACTCTTTTATGGTTAACTCTATCTTGCTTTTCTTTCCATTCGTAGAAAGATGTTCTTGGTAGTTTTGCTATATCAAGCCATATTTTTAACTTAATATCCGGTTTAACTAGCCTATTTCAAGTACTATTTTTGTCTTTTTTTTGTTTGAGATTTTTTCTTTTGAATTAAGTCATCTAACTTTTTTAGATAGAGTATTTCTGCTTCAAGATATTCATTTCTTTGCCTTAGCTCTATTAATTCTTCTCTTTGATTTTTTTAACTTCTTAATTTCATTTGATTTATCGGTGTTTTTAGACATAGTTGTATCCCCATTCTATATAGGTCTTCCTTCATTAGCATTGAATCCTTCAAAACCTTCTTGTTTATATTTTCTTTTCCAATTAGCAATTATTGAAGGATTATTAATTTTAAAGTACTCTGCTGTTTCTCTATAGGATAGTTCATTGTATTGCCTATATTTTATTACAGATTTTTTTAATTCTCCGCTGTATTTAGTTTTAGACATAGATTTTCTAAGTCCATTTTCTCCATACATTTTATCTTGTCTTATCCAATTAGAAACGTTTGAAGCTTTGACTCCAGACCTTCTTGAAAGAAATTTTCTTTCATATCCTTCTTCGATTTCTCTTACTAACTATAATATAAATTCAAAATTATATTTTGCCATACAACCCCCCTAAATCCTTGTTCGGGTTTAAGGGGTCAGTACATTTCTAAATGTTTTTTAATTTAAGTATCAGGACTGGGAAATTTTCATCTAAAAGTAACTAAAATAGAAAACCAAAGGAAGTTTTGATAGAATACTGTTTATAGTGTTTGAACTTTAAAGGAGGAATTCAATGTACCCCTACGGTTTTTATTTTGATTCAACATATATTTTAATACTAATAGGTATGGCTATTGTAATGTATGCTCAATGGAAGGTTAAATCAACCTTTGCTAAATACAGCGAATTAATGAGTGAGCGTAATATAAGTGGACAAGAAGCCGCGGAATTAATTCTGCAAGCAAATCAAATTCAAGATGTGAGAGTTGAAAGAGTAGCTGGGAACTTAACAGACCACTACAGTCCCAAAGAGAAAATCTTAAGATTATCGGAAGCTACTTATAGCAACAGCTCTGTAGCAGCGGTAGCAGTTGCAGCTCACGAGTGTGGTCATGCCGTGCAAGATGCTAAGAACTACCAATTTCTAAAATTAAGATCAGCTTTAGTTCCCGTATCACAATTTGGCTCAATGATTGGTATGCCAATTATCATTTTGGGTTTTCTTTTCCAAATGATGGGATTGGTAACAATTGGTATCATTGCACTATCAACGGCTTTATTATTTCAAATAGTAACTTTACCAGTTGAACTAGATGCAAGTAAACGGGCTTTAATTTCTTTGGAACAGCTAGATATCTTCACTCAAGGGGAGTTGCCCGCTGCTCGTAAAGTTTTGAATGCAGCAGCCCTTACTTATATAGCGGCTACTTTTTCAACGGCTTTACAAATTTTAAGGTTAATAATTTTATCTAATCGCTCGCGTAGGAATTAAGGCATAGATGGAGGCGAATTATGGATTTATGGAAGAAATTTAAGACTAGTCCTTTAAATCTTAACTTAGCACTTGATCTATTAAGGCAAGCAGATCAGGAAGTGGAAAAGATGGAGCCCATTCGCATTTTACTCGCTGGTAAAACGGGATCGGGAAAATCCACTCTTGTGAACGCTCTTTTTAGAGAAAATATTGCTTCAACAGGAGTAGGTCTTCCAGTGACTCAAAAGGTCCAGAAAATAACTAAAAAAGGCTTACCACTAGTTATCTATGATACTAAAGGATTAGAGTTACATTCAAAGTCGCAAGATGAAAGTATCCAACACTTACTTCATTTAGTAAAGGACGCTAAAAAAGGCGATGCGGTAGAGCCTATTCACTTGGTTTACTATTGTATCCATGCGACGATGGCAAGAATTGAACCGCAAGAAATTACCCTAATTGCAATGCTGGCTCAAGAACTGCCGGTTATTGTGGTCTTAACACAAGCAATTGGTGAGGATATTAAAGGCTTTAAAGATTCTGTTAAAAAAGCAGTCCCTCAAGTCAAAGTGGTTATTCCTGTTTTAGCCAAAGACTTTGAATTAGCAGGTGGCCAAAAAATTAAAGCTTATGGCTTAGAAGAGTTGACTAAACATAGTTATGAGTTTGTTCCGGAAGAGGTAGAGAAGGCTTTTATTAATGCCCAACGAGTAGACTTGGCTTTAAAAATAGCTCAATCTAGAAGTTGGGCAAACAAGTATATGAAAACAACTTTTGGAATTGGTCTAACCCCCTTACCGATTGCTGACTCAGCTCTTTTAGTTCCTATCCAAATTACAATGCTAGCTCACATTACTAGTATATTCGGCTTGTCTATCGATAAAAAACAAATTGTTAGTATGATGGCTGGGGTAGGAGGGACAGGTTTAGCGAGTATGGTGGGTAAGTACCTAGCTTCGTCAGCTGCTAAATGGGTGCCAGGAGTGGGATCAGTTACAGGAGGAATGGTTAATGGTTTTACTGCCTCAACTGTTACTCTAGCATTAGCTTATTCATACATTGAAATACTAAAGCAGATAACGCTTGCAGAGAACCAAGGGAAACAGTTATTACCTAAGGAGATAACAGCTTTGATGCGCAAGACATTTGGTCAGGAGCTCGAAACAATCAGTCATCGATTTCCCGACAAGGTCAAAGATTCATTACCAGAATGGATGACTAACAGTTTAGATCAATACGAGTAATATCAATTTAGCGGTTTGCCTTCTTAATAGAGGACTTACCGCTTTTTTAGTGAATTATATCTTAAAATTTACCTTGACAAACTTCTAGTAGGAAGATACTATACATAAAGATATATGTAACTATTACTATTTAAATGGAGGGTAAAATAATATGAATAAACTAATGAAAATAATAGCTACTATCTTTTTAAGTCTAGCGATGGTAGGTCATACAACTTTTAAAATTGTTTCTGCACAAGATAGGCCAAAAGTTATGGCCACTTTTTATCCAGTGTACTTTTTGGCTTCAGAAATAGCAGGAGATAAAATGGAGGTTTCTATGCTACTAGATGCCAATCAAGATGCTCACGCTTATGAAGCAAGTGCACAAGCTGCAATTAAAGTTCAAGAAAGTGATCTATTTATTTATCAAGATGATGAAATGGAATTTTTTATAAAGGATTTAATGTCTTTAGTTGATTTAGATACTACCAAAGTTTTAGAATCAACCGACGGCATTGATTTGTTATCCGGTGATGGTGAAGAGCACGATCATGAAGGTGAAGAGCACGATCATGAAGGTGAAGAGCATGGTCACGAAGGACACGTTCATGAATTTGACCCTCATACCTGGTTAGACCCAATGGTTTATAGTCAACAAGCCAAAAACATTAAAGAGGCAATGATAGAAATAGATCCTGATAATCAGAAGGTCTATGAAGAGAACTGTAAGGCTTTGGTTGAAAAACTTGAAGCATTAAATACAGAATTTCAGACTAAATTAAAAGATTTAGAAAATAAAACCATCGTGGTTCAACATAAAGCTTTTAGCTATTTAGCTCAGGCCTATGGTTTAGAGCAAATTTCAATTGGAGGACTTTCTTCAGATCAAGAACCTTCAGCCAAACAAATTGCTGAAATGCAAAAGCTATTAGCAGAAAAACAAGTGAACAAAATCTATGTTGATCCTGCTATTGATTCTAAGATTGCTCAAACAGTAGCAAGCTCTACTAAAGCAGAATTACTGCCCTTAAGAACTTTGGAATTAGTTTCTGAGGAAGAGGCAGCAGCAGGGGAAAACTATTTTACATTAATGCGTAAAAATCTTGAACAACTACTTCAAAATTAGAAACTAGTGTAAGGAGGCCAAAAATGAAGGTGTTATCCGTTAAAAACTTGTCTTTTTATTATGAAGAAGAAAAAGTTTTGAATAATATCACTTTTGATATCGCATCCGGAGAATTTGTTATTTTAACGGGAGAAAATGGAGCGGCTAAGTCAACGTTAGTTAAAAATATTATCGGTCTGTTAAAGCCAGCAACAGGAGAAATAAGTATTGCCAAAAAAAATAAAGCAGGAGATAAGCTATCGTTGGGTTATGTTGCACAAAACATTTCCGCCTTTAATTCAGGCTTCCCTAGCACGGTTCAGCGCTTTGTAGAGTCGGGTCGTTACAGTCAAAATAGATGGTTTAAATCTTTAGATGCTGAAGATTATGAACACGTTGATCGTGCCCTTGAAGCAGTGGGTATGGCGAATATGCGAGATAAATTAATCGGGCAACTTTCAGGCGGCCAAAAACAGCGGATTATTTTAGCGCGCGTTTTTGCATTGGATCCAGATTTATATGTTTTAGATGAACCGACAAACGGTATGGATAGCCAATCACGCCGAAAGTTCTATCAACTTTTGCAACATCTTACCAAGCATCATGGTAAATCCATCATGATGGTGACACATGCTGATGATGAAATTGAAGGCTTCTATGATCGTGAAATTCGCTTAATTAGAGAGGAGGGTTCTCCTTGGAGATGTTTCAGTATGACTTCATCCAACGCGCCTTTATAGCAGGATTAGCCATGTCCTTTATAACACCTATTTTAGGTCTCTTCCTCATTCTCAGAAGGCAATCTTTAATGGCAGATACCTTATCTCATATTTCTTTAGCTGGAGTTGCTTTAGGAATTATACTAGGTATCCAACCTACATACTCGACCATAGTGATTGTTGTGATTGCTTCACTGGGAATTGAGTATCTTAGAACGGTGTATAGACATTTCACTGAAATATCTGTGGCTTTAATGATGTCCACTGGTATGGCTTTAGCCTTGTTTCTTCTAAGCTTTAATTCCAATAGTGGTGTATTTAAAGTAGACCAATATCTGTTTGGATCGATTATCTTAATTCAAGATCAAGAGGTTTATTTATTAATTGGACTAGCGCTGGTGATTTTATGCTTATATCTAATTTTTAGAAAACCACTTTATATTATATCTTTTGATGAAGCTACTGCTAAAACAGCAGGACTGCCGGTTCGTTTTATTTCAACTTGTTTTTCAATTTTAACAGGGGTTGCTATTTCCATTATGATGCCAATTGTTGGTGTTTTATTAGTATCAGCATTAATTGTGATTCCTTCTTCAACAGCTATTAGACTTTCTAGGTCCTTTGAACAAGCAATAGCGATTGGTTTTGTGATAAACATCGTGGGAATTTACTTGGGATTATTCGCTTCCTACAGATTAGACACCCCTCCTGGAGCATCTATTACTTTAATATTTATTTTGATATTCGTTTTAGTAGCTGTTGTTCAAAGCCTACAAAGATACTTACGCAAACATAAGCATTGATAATTTTTAAGAGTTCTAACAGCTGTTAGAACTCTTTTTCGATAGAGATTTTTGTTGAAAATTCGAACAAATAATGATAAAGTTTGCTTAATGTTTGGAAAAGGAGGCTTTTTATAAATGATAAAAAAATATAAACGAAACCAGCGCTTAATAGCAATTACCCAACAACTAATGAATAATCCCAACCAACTCTTAAACTTACAAGATTTTGCGCATAAATTTCAATGTGCTAAATCATCAATTAGTGAAGATTTGGGAATGGTCAGAGGAGTTTTTGATGAAATGCAACTAGGGCAACTTGAAACATTGACTGGTAAAACAGGAGGTGTTATTTTTCGTCCACATCTGTCGGGAGAGGAAGTTGAAATTATTCAGCGTCAAGTAAAAGAGCGACTCTCTCAAGGTAAGAGAATTCTCCCAGGAAACTATATTTTCGTGAATGACCTACTACAAGATCCGAGTGTTTTAAATCCGATTGCTCAACTTATTGCAGCTAAATATGCAGATAAAGAGATTGATACCATTCTTACCATAGAAGCTAAAGGGATAGGATTAGCAGCGGCAGTAGCATTATATCTAAACAAACCTTATGTTGTGGTACGTCGAGAATCTACCTCTGGAGAAGGATCAACCATTTCGATTAATTATACTTCGGGTTCTACGCAGACTGTTAAGAAAATGGAACTCTCGAAGTCAGCTTTGCAATCGCAAAGTCGTGTATTAATTGTGGATGATTTTCTTCGTAATGGGGGAACATTAACAGGGCTTTTAAATTTAATTGAAGAATTTGATTCGCAAGCAGCTGGAATATGCGTTTTTGCAGAGAATAAGGTAAAAAATCGAATGAGTATTCCAAATTATCACGCTCTTTTTGAAACTCAATTACGTTATAACAATGAGTTAGGTCATTATCAATTGGAAATTGAAGCAGGAAATTTTTTTAATTAGGAAACTGCATAGCCATATGGTCCTTAAATAGATATAATATAAGGGTAAATGTCGCAGATAGAAGGAGTGTGAGTGAATGAAAAGAATGGCGGTTATTTTAGCAGCTGGCAAAGGTACACGCATGAAGTCAGCCTTACCTAAAGTTCTCCATAAAATTAGTGGAATTTCCATGGCAGAACATGTTGTTCGATCAGTCTTGGAAAGTCGTGCCGAGCAGATCGTAACTATTGTTGGTAATGGGGCAGATTTAGTGAAAGAAGAATTAAAAAACCTTACTGATTTTGCTTTTCAATCCGAGCAATTAGGAACAGGTCATGCAGTACTCCAAGCTGAGAATCTTCTGGCAAATGAAAAAGGAAGTACCTTAGTTATATGTGGAGATACACCCTTATTGTCAGGAGAAACATTAACTAAACTCTTTGAGCATCATGAAAGCACAGGTTCAAAAGCAACCGTTTTGACTGCAAGAACCTCAGATCCTACTGGTTATGGTCGAATTGTTCGTGATGATGAAGGCCAAGTTCTTAAAATTGTGGAGCAAAAAGACGCTTCGTCAAAAGAACTTATTATAGATGAGATTAATACAGGGACCTACATTTTTGATAATTTAAGTATGTTTAAAGCTTTGAAATCAGTGAGCAATCGGAATGCCCAGGGCGAGTATTATTTACCAGATATTATTGAAATTCTTCAAAAACAAGGAAAAAAAGTTCATGCTTTTAATATGGATGATTTTGCAGAATCAATTGGAGTGAATGATCGAGTAGCGCTTTCTAAAGCTCAGCAGCTAATGAACCGACGTATCATTACAAATCATATGCGAAATGGCGTGAGCTTTATTAATCCTGAAATGACTTATGTTGAAGCGGATGTAAAAATTGGTGAAGATACGGTGATTGAGGGGGGTGTTCAGCTTAAGGGCGAAACATTTATTGGTAAATCAGTAAGAATTGGTGCCAACAGTGAGATTGTAGATAGCCAAGTAGGGGACTCAGTAATAATTACTCAGTCAGTTATTGAGAAATCAAAGGTTGAAGATAAAGCAAAAATAGGACCTTTTGCGCATTTAAGACCGAATAGCTATTTGGCAGAGGGCGTCCGTATTGGGAATTTTGTTGAAGTTAAAAATTCTCAACTAGGTAAAGATACCAAAGCAGGTCACTTAGCCTATATCGGTGATGCTGAATTAGGAAAAGATGTCAATGTAAGCTGTGGTGTTATTTTTTGTAACTATGATGGTAAAAGAAAATATCGTTCGAAAGTCGGCGATCAAGTATTTCTTGGAAGTAACTCTAATATCGTCTCTCCACTTGAGATTGGGGACCGTGCCTTTATAGCTGCTGGTTCAACTATTATAAAGGATGTTGAAGCGGAAGCCTTAGCTATTTCACGTAGCGAACAGGTTAATAAGTTAGGTTATTGGACTAAATACATCAATAAATAAATTTAAGGAAAGAGGGATTTGGTTGGCAAGTGAACACTATAAGGATCCAAAATTAAAGATCTTTGCATTAAGTTCTAACGAAAAGTTAGCGGCAGCAATTGCAAAAGCTGTTGGAGTAGAATTAGGTGAAATTTCTTTATCTAGGTTTGCTGATGGAGAGATACGTGTAAATATTGATGAATCGACTAGGGGGGCACATGTATATATCGTACAATCGACCTCCTCACCAGTTAATGATAATTTAATGGAATTATTAATTACGATTGATGCTTTGCGTCGCGCATCAGCAAAAACAATCAATGTAGTGCTTCCTTACTATGGTTATGCACGTCAAGACCGTAAAGCACAGTCTCGTGAACCAATTACAGCTAAATTGGTAGCAAATATGTTAGAGCAAGCAGGAGCAGACCGTGTAGTGGCATTGGATTTACACGCTGCCCAAATTCAAGGGTTTTTCGATATACCTGTAGATCATTTATTAGGTGCTCCTTTACTGGCAAATTACTTTATTGATAACAAACTTTTTGGCGATGATGTTGTTGTTGTATCACCTGACCATGGCGGCGTAACTCGTGCACGAAAACTAGCAGAATTTTTAAAGGCACCAATTGCTATTGTTGATAAACGTCGCCCACGTCCTAACGTTGCAGAAGTGATGAGTATTGTTGGAGATGTAAAAGATAAAACAGCAGTGATAATTGATGACATGATTGATACGGCAGGAACAATTACAATCGCTGCTCAAGCTTTGATTGATCGTGGAGCCAAAGAAGTTTATGCCACCTGTACTCACCCGGTTCTTTCTGGGCCAGCTTTAGAAAGATTGCAAACTTCTGTTATCAAGAAGGTAATTGTTACAGACACCATTCTACTGCCTGAAGACAAAAAAATTGATAAAATTGAAATTGTGTCTGTTGCACACTTAATTGCTGAAGCAATTAAACGTATTCACGAGAACCGTTCTGTTTCACCTCTTTTCAATGAAAAATTCACTATCATTGAATAGACTTTAATTGTAAATTTTTTATTTGAAGCTTAAGCTCGTTCTATCTTTAAATTAGATGGGACGAGCTTAAGTTATTTCAATACAAATATATGAGAGCGTAAAAATTAATCAGACTAAATGTTGATGGTTATTTTTTAAAGAAGTCGGTATAATGAGTAAGAACCAACGGAAAGAAAGAGGTTTTATTATGAACCATCGAAAAGAATGGAATAATTTATTACGCTTTGTTGTAGTTATAATGGGTTCACTGGTATGTCTTTTAGGAATTCTATTATCCTTTTATTTAAAATTTTCAGGCCAAATTCCCTATAGAAATTTTATAGCTTTTGAATCAAGTTATTTCTGGATAGCAATAGGTTTTATTTTGATCAACTTCTTCTTTGGTACCTATATATTTTATAATAAAACTTTAATGGACCTTTTCTACTTTACCATGCTATCTCAATTATTTTTGTCTTTTTTTATGATGGCCGTTACTTATGCTGGGTCTTGGCTAACTTTTCCGCGATCTGTTATTTTACTTAACCTTTTCGTAGGGACAATATTGGTATATTTATTTAATGCTGTAGCTTACATCCTTTATCATCGATTATCTGGCCGTAAACGAGTTTTAGTCGTAGGGGAGAATAAAAAGGCGTTAAATGCAGTGGTTAATTTTGATAGAATGACCAATCGTAGACATGAGGTAACTCATGTAGTCTTGTCAGATTATTACCAGCGTGTGGTTAAATTATCGGATGCGGTCGATATTGTTTACCTTACTGGTTATATCGAAGAAACAGAACGACTAAAAATATACGATTATTTGATGCGGAATAACAAAAAGCTCTTTTTATCGACTAACTTTGCAAATTTAATGATGGTTAATCCAAATATAATGAGCTTTGAAGATGAAAGTTTAATTGAAGTATCTACTTTTTCAATTGCTTTTGAACAAGCTATTATCAAAAGGACGATTGATATTGCTTCTTCTCTTCTTTTATTAATTTTAGCTTCGCCTATCATGTTAATAACAGCCATAGCTGTAAAACTAGACAGTAAGGGACCAATTTTTTATCGTCAAGTTAGAATTACAAAAGGATCTAAACCTTTCAACATTTTAAAATTTCGTTCAATGACTCAAACGGCTGAAGAAAAATCTGGACCCGTATTAGCTAGTTCTAATGATTCACGAGTGACGAGGGTAGGAAAGTTTATTCGCACTACTCGGATTGATGAACTTCCACAATTAATCAATGTGTTAAAAGGTGATATGTCGCTCGTTGGACCGCGACCTGAACGTCCTTTTTTTGTTAATCAATTTAGTCAAGAAAATGCTTATTATGAATTGCGTCATCATGTACGTGCAGGAATCACTGGCTATGCTCAAGTCTATGGAAAATATGCTACAGACTTTAATAATAAATTAAACTTTGATCTGCTCTATATTAAAAATTACTCATTAGCCTTTGATTTTAAATTGTTGTTTCAAACATTAAAAATATTATTTGATAAGGTTTCTTCAAGAGGTTTAGACCAAGAAGATCTCTGCCAACCTTCATGGAAGGATTTTCAATCCAAAATTCATATTTATGAGTAAGCTATTTCTAGATGTTGTTTATTGTTTATGTTAGGCTTTTGCTAGTAAATTATAAGGAGGATATTATGAATAAACGTAATAAGGTAAAAACACTTTTTTTAATGATAATGGTTAATCTGCTGCTAATCCCTCAGTCTTATGTGAGTGCTCAAGAAACAGTTTCAGATGCTTGGCAAGATGTGGCGGTAAAAGCAAACCAACAAGAATTCCAATCCTTTCATATGGAAGGTACAGTAGGTGTGAAAATTTCCTCGCAAAATATGACCAGTGATTTTGGAAACCTAGAAATTGACGCATTAGTAAATGCTCAACCGATCGCTTTACAAATGGTAGCAAAAATAATTTCTCCATTTGTAGGTTCAGAGGCTGTAGGTTTTGAAAGCTATGCTAAAGAAGGATTTAATTATATTTACAACACTCAATCTAAAGAGTGGAAGACTTCAGAATGGACGGTATCAGAAGAAGATATCTTAGATAGTCTTCAAGCATCCTTTAAAAATGTATCAAATGGCTTAGTAGAAAGCGAAATGACTTCAGAGGCCAAAACATTTATTGATAAATACTTTGAATTTGAAGAAAAAGGTCAAGATTATCTTTTTAAGTTGAAAAAAGATATTAATGGAGCTAGCTTTTACAATGATTTAGATAAGGCAATCGATTTAAAACAGTTGGTTAAGCAATCAGCTAACAAAGCGATTGAGCAATCAGAAGATCTGGGACAACCCATCGACCGAGAATATGAAGAATCTCTGGGGGAGTTCTTGAATCCTGATATGTTTGAAGATTTCTTTAATATGAATCCACAAATGACTGTTACATATGAGAGTGTGACAGGGCTGATAAAGAACTTTTCCTTTATGATTGACACAGACCCTAAAGTTTTTATCGATTCAGTGAGTCAAACAGACCGGTCTAATTTACCAGAGCTTATAAGTATTTCGGCTAATTTTGACTTTGACCAGTATGGTCAAAGCTTTAATATTCAGGTTCCTTTGGAGGCCATGCAAACTTCTGAAGAAAATACCATAGAAGAGTAATTAGTAAAAACCTTTAGTTGAGCATTCAACTAAAGGCTTTTTTATAATAAGCTTATAACTTATGCACTCTTTTTGAATCAACATTGAGGGCAATAGTATGATACAATAAATAAAATTATTCAGTTGAGGAGATTAAAATGATCTATAAATATTCTGATGACAGCTTAATGACCCACACCGATCTTTATCAAATCAATATGTTGAAAACATATTGGGAAAAAGGGATTGATCGAAAACTGGCTGTTTTTGAAGTCTACTTTCGCAAAAACCCTTTTAACAATGGCTACGCTATTTTTGCTGGTTTAGAAAGAGTTGTTCACTATTTGAATCAATTTCATTTCTCAGCGACTGACTTGGATTATCTAAGAAGCTTAGAAATATACCCCGAAACATTTATTCAATACTTGGCAGATATGAAACTAGAGTTATCTGTTAGGTCTATGCAAGAAGGCGAGCTTTGTTATGCAACCGAACCTTTGATGCAAGTTGAAGGACCACTTGGTCAGTGCCAATTAGTTGAAACAGCTATTTTAAATATAATAAATTTCCAAACTTTAATTGCCACAAAGGCATCACGTATTCGTTCGGTAGTGGGTGAAGGGGATAAAATTTCTGAATTTGGTGCTAGAAGAGCGCAAGAAATGGATGCGGCTATTTGGGGAACGCGTGCAGCCTTTATTGGAGGCTTTGATTCAACTTCAAACGTTAGGGCTGGGAAATTATTTGGTATTCCTGTTTCTGGTACTCACGCTCATTCTTTGGTACAAGCTTACCGAGATGAGTATCAAGCTTTTAGAGCTTATGCTGAAACGCATCGTGATGTCGTCTTCTTAGTAGATACTTATGACACATTACGTTCAGGCATACCTATCGCTATAAAAGTAGCTAAAGAAATGGGTGACAAAATCAATTTTATCGGTGTTCGAATTGATTCGGGAGATATGGCTTACCAATCAAAAAAAATTCGTGAGCAATTGGACGAAGCAGGTTTCACCGAAGCGCGCATAATAGCTTCCAATGATTTGGATGAAAAAACCATTTTAAACTTACGAATGCAGGGTGCAAAAATCAACGATTGGGGTATTGGAACTAAAATAATAACTTCTTATGACCAGCCTGCTCTAGGTGCTGTTTATAAATTAGTTGGAATCGAAGATGACAAAGGTGAGATTGTACCGACAATTAAAATTTCTTCCAATACAGAAAAAATCACTACACCCGGTATGAAACAAGTTTGGCGAATTACTCGAAAAAAAGATGGCAAGGTGGAAGGTGACTATATTGCTTTAATAGATGAAAGGCCCGATCTTTTAGAGGAACTTTTCATGTTCCATCCAGTTCATACCTATATCAATAAAACTGTTAAGGACTTTGAAGCGCGTCCACTTTTAATAGATATATACAAAGAGGGTCAGCAAGTATATGATTTACCAGATATATTAACTATTAAAGATTATTCAGAGGATAAGATTAACTGCTTATGGGAAGAGCATAAGCGCATTTTAAATCCACAAGTTTATCCAGTTGATTTATCGCAAAAATTATACGATTTGAAAATGGATAGTATACAAGAGGTTCGCGACCAAGTTGATTTAAGAGTTGAGGCGTTTCAAACAGATCAATTCTGATAAGGAGAATAATATGAGACAATTGCAAAAAGAAATCATAGGGAATTTAAAAGTTTCACCAAGGATTGAACCAGAAGCTGAAATTCGGCGATCTATTAACTTTTTGAAAGATTATCTCTATCAAAATGCAGGTTTAAAGTCATTGGTATTAGGTATTAGTGGAGGACAAGATTCCACTTTAGCAGGGAAATTATCGCAAATGGCTATTGAAGAAATCCGAACTGAAACAAACGATAACCAGTATCAATTTATTGCTATACGACTTCCTTATGCTGTCCAAAATGATGAAGAAGATGCACTAAAGGCTCTAGATTTTATTGCACCAGACCGAATTTTAAATCTAAATATTGAAGAGGCGACTTTAGGAGTTGTTCAAGCTTTGAAAAAAGAACAAATTGAAGTTAGCGATTTTAATAAAGGAAATATTAAAGCGAGACAGCGTATGGTGATGCAATATGCGGTAGCAGGACAGTTTTCAGGTGTTGTAGTAGGAAGTGACCATGCAGCAGAGAGTGTCACAGGATTCTTTACTAAATATGGAGATGGGGCAGCGGATGTAATGCCTTTGTGGCGCTTAACCAAAGATCAGGGTAAGCAGTTGCTACAGTCCCTAAACTGTCCGGCAGACCTTTATCAAAAAATACCGACAGCCGATTTAGAAGAAGACCGTCCTATGTTATCCGATGAAGAAGCGTTGGGTGTTTCTTATCAAACCATTGATCGTTATTTGACAGGACGTGAAGTAAAAGACCATGAAGCAGCAATAATTGAAAAATGGTACTTAAGTAGCCAACATAAACGCCATCTGCCAGTCACTGTCTTTGATCAGTTTTGGAGGGAATCTTGATTTAAGGAGATGAAATAATGTCCATTGTACTGGAAATAATAATGAGGGTAGTGCTTGCTTTCATATTGTCATTAGCATTTTCCTATTCCTTATTAAAGTTGCTTAATTTTACAAAGCCCCTTGATTTTAAGAATAGAGAGAATAATAGCAAAAGAACACCACCTGCTTACGGTGGTATTGCTGTATTTATGGCATATTGGTTAAGCTATTACTTATTAAATCCTTTTACTCTTTGGGATAAGCAAGGGAGTCTTTTTGTAGCCTCCTTAATTATCCTTGTAACGGGCGTTTTAGATGATAGGTTAAATTTATCTGCTTTAAAAAAATCAATCGGTATTTTAATCGCCTGTCATTATGTCTATTTTTATAGTGACATTTCTTTTTCATCTCAACTCATTAATTTTGAAGACCCATTACTTTTTAATGGTTTGAAATATCTCTTAACCATAGTATGGATTTATTTAGTAACTAATGCATTAAATTTATTAGATGGGATTGATGGCCTAGCTTCAAGTGTTAGCCTGGTGAGTCTTTTTTCAATGGTTATAATAACTTTAGGTTTTTCTTTAACCATTCAATTGGATTTTGTATTAAAGTTGTTATTTTTATTTGCAGCAATTGCTGGTTTTTTAATATTTAATTGGCCACCTGCTAAAATTATGTTGGGAGATACTGGGGCTTTATTTATTGGATTTATGTACGCTAGTTTAACCGTTACTAATCTAAAAAACGCCAGTCTTTACTCTTTTATTTTTCCAATACTTTTATTTGCTGTTCCACTTTTTGATACTGTTTTTGCCTTCATGAGGCGTTTACACCAACGAACCCCGGTTACTGAAGGAGACAAAGAGCATATCCATCATCGGTTACTGCGAAGGGGTTATAATGAAAGTTCAATCAATAAAATGATGATGGCTTTATCTGCCGTTTTTTCATTGATTACCCTAGCCCTCCATGCCTTTCCTAATTTAAAGTGGCTGATATGGGTGATGACAATGGTATTGATTGTAGCAATGGTTTATTTTACTGTGCATATTGGAAAAGAGTCTCCAAACAAATGAATCTTTTTAAGTTTTAAAAGGTATATTTATATCTCGATTACCTAAACTGTCTATTTTAACTTGTCCACTTAAAAAATTGACTAAATAGCTATCAAATTCCTTTAGGAAGTCAGAATGAATAGCGATTGTCATTTGAATTTTTTCGAGATATTCGATGGTTAGAACAGAAGGTAAGCCAGGCATTTGAGCAAGATTATGATTAAAGTGATCAAGCTGTGCATAATCCATTTCAATTTGAAGAAGGGTCTGGTTAACATTTTTAATTTTATTGGCCAATTGGCAGCTTTCACTAACTACTTGGGTGTAAGCGCGAATTAAACCACCTGCACCTAACTTGTTTCCACCAAAATAGCGAACAACAATGGCTGCGACAAAAGTTAATTCCTCTTTTTTAAGAACTTCAAGCATTGGTAGACCTGCTGTACCACTTGGTTCGCCATCGTCACTCATGCGTTGAATACTTGAGTCAGCCTCTAAACTAAAAGCATAGCAGTGGTGATTTGCTTTATAATGCTTTTTTTGTATACTAAGCAAGTGTTGATTAAATTCTTCTTCACTTTTGATTGGAAACAGAAAACAAATAAAACGAGATTTTTTTATTTCAATTTCATGTACAATTTCTTTTTGGATACTTAAATAATTAAACATATAGCTTTCCTTTCATTTATGTTAGGATAATAGATAACATATAGATTCTTTAAACAGTGTAACATATTTAAAAAACAACTGATTATTAGTCAGACAGGGAATGGTAGTGAAAAATGAAAACAGCAATTATAGTAGATTCTACAGCATATTTAAACCAGGAAATAGCCAGTCAATCAAACGTTTTTCAAGTCGATCTTAGTGTTATTTTTGATGATGGGACTGTTTTTAAAGATTCATCTGATATTGATGAGCAGACGCGGTTTTATCAGTATATGGAAAAAAGTGATCGATTACCTAAATCTTCTCAACCACATCCAGGTGACTACTACCAATTGATGGATCAGATTGTTGAAGAAGGTTTTCAAGCAGTCATAGCTATCCATCTATCTTCAAAAATATCAGGAACTTTAGCTTTAGCGCAATCGGTACTAACTGAATACCAAGATCGTATTCAAAGTTATATTATCGATTCTAAGTCTTCATGCATAGTCATTGAAGGTTTGGCAAGGAAAGCCTTAAAAGGACTCGAAGCGGATAAGGAATTAGAAGATATCGTGGCTGAACTAACTTGGCAAGCAAATCATACACAAACTTATTTGATGGTCGAAGAGTTAGAGAACCTAGTTAAAGGTGGACGTTTAAATGCAGGTTTTGCTACACTAGGCCAATTGCTTAAAATTCGTCCTTTATTGCATTTTGATGAGGAAGGAAATATTCTTCTCTTTGAAAAAATCCGTACTAATAAAAAGGTGTATGCTAGATGGATTCAACTAATTAAAGAAGCAATTGAATCATATCCCCAAGGTATTCAGCTTATGATGACACATGCCAATGCTAAAGACGAATGTAGTGTGGTTGTAGAATTAATTGAAAAAGAGTTAACGATCTCTGA
The DNA here is from genome assembly GCF_050409405.1 of Facklamia sp. P13069. Taxonomy (NCBI): domain Bacteria; kingdom Bacillati; phylum Bacillota; class Bacilli; order Lactobacillales; family Aerococcaceae; genus Facklamia; species Facklamia sp. P13069. The sequence continues at coordinate 23,677 of NZ_JBNUPN010000015.1, forward strand.
TATAGAAATTAACTCGATCGGCCCTGTTATCGGAACACATACCGGAAAAGGTTGTATTGGCTTGGCCATAATGCCTAATTACGATCCTAATTAAACAAGTAAATAATAGCACTAATTATTCTCCTTCTGTGTACTTTATAAAAAGACATGGAAGGAGATTTTTTTGATGGAGTGGAAAGAGTATTTTATTGGTCAATTAATGACTCAAAGAGAAGTAACAATAATCTGGGATAAATTTCTTTCTCAATCCAGCTGGAAATTAGAGACGATATTTAATCATCTACACGCAATGCCTGCTATACAAATAAAACAAAAGCACATCCTTTGTTCCAGGTGCAATTGTCAAGATCAACAACAATACTATAAGTTTTATTTTAATAAAAAGAAGATTATATATTGTTGTTCGTGTCTTCAAATGGGACGAATTTGTAGTAACGATTTGCTTTATTATTTACCAAACAATCAACCTTTAACTATAAGAAATCAAAAATCCTTTCTCACCTGGCAAGGGAAACTTTCGCCACAGCAAAATAAGGCTTCACAAGAAGTTGCGGAACAATTGGATGATAGTAGTCACCCACATTTAATCCATGCTGTAACGGGAGCTGGTAAAACAGAAATGCTTTTTCCAATAATCGATGAAATATTAAGAAAGGATGGAAAGATAGCTTTAGTCTCTCCAAGAGTTGACGTGTGCATTGAACTTTTTCCAAGAATTAAAGCTGCTTTTAATTCGGTCAAAGTTCTTTTGCTTCATGGAAAGAGTGAAACAAAATATGAGCCCTGTGAAATTTTAATAGCAACTACCCATCAGTTGCTAAGGTTTTTTCAAGCCTTTGACCTAGTAATAGTGGATGAAGTAGATGCTTTTCCCTATGTTGATAATGAGAGTTTACATTTCGCGGTAAATCGAGCAGTTAAAAAGAAGGGTAAATTAATCTTTCTGACAGCAACACCGGATAAAAAAATTGTGGAAGCGGTCAAAAAAGGCTTGATTCACCAGACCATTTTACCAGCGCGATTTCATGGTTTTCCTTTGGTTGAACCCATATTTTTGTGGTTGGGAGATTGGAAAACTAACTTAGTAAATCAACAAAAGAATTCCAAACTTCTCTTAAGCCTAAAACATTTTATTGCGCTTGAAGGTCGAAAACTAATTTTTATAGCCAATATCAAGTTGGCAATTCTATTATCTGAGTGGTTAGAGAAACTTTTTAAAGGCCTTAGACTTACCTATGTATATTCAACAGATCCTCTAAGACATCAAAAGGTAGAAAAAATGCGCAAAGGTCATTATGACATACTAATCTCTACATCCATTCTTGAAAGGGGAGTAACTTTTGAAAACTGTCATGTGTTTGTCCTTGGTGCTGAGGACCCTCTTTTCTCTAAATCAGCTTTAGTTCAAATGAGTGGCAGGGTAGGAAGGAAGGCTGCTTATCCATCAGGTAAAGTTGTTTTTGGTCATTATGGTATTACAAAAGAAATGAAAAGAGCGGCTATAGAAATTAAGGGAATGAATCAGTTAGCGAGCAAGAGAGGACTTTTAAATGCAAATGCTTGATGAAAGGGTCTGTTTGATGTGCCAGAAAAATTACCAACGTGATTTAAGTTGGCAACAGTTATTTTCCTGGCAAGCTATTGAATTTGAACCATTGTGTTCAGACTGTTTAAAATCATTCGTTCCTTATCATTATCAGAGTGAAAGTTGCAGAGCCTGTGGAAGAAAATTAGATGGTAGCAACCACTATCAAACTACTTATAGAATCAAAGATACTGATGAGAATTACTGTCTAGATTGTTATCGCTGGCGCCAAAAATATCCTCTAAAGCTAATAAACAATCAAGCCTTATTTGACTACAATGCTGGTTTTAAAAATTGGATCACTCGTTATAAATATGATGGAGATTGCCGGATGGCGAATGTAATGAAGCAAGTCTTAAAGAAAACATATAAACACTATCCAAACTACCTTTGGTTAATTTTACCTAGCTCTGAATCAAGCTTGAAAAGGAGATTGTTTCATCCGACCGCATATTTATTAGAAATAGCCCACATCCCTTATTGTTGTCCCTTCCATTACATTGGAAATGAAATTAGACAAGCAGCAAAAAGTCGAAAAGATCGTTTAACACTCAATCGTCCATTTGCTTGGATAAATATAGAAAAAGAAAAATTAAAAGAAAAGAAAGGTCTAATGATTTTTGATGATGTTTATACAACAGGGGCAACTATGATACAAGCAAAATTAGAGATAGTTCAACATTTTGAAGCTATTGCTAAAGAAGAAATGGATTTAAAAAGTATTACTTTAGCAAGAAATCAATCACTTGCTTAGAATGTGTAGCGCTTTCAATCGATGTGGGCATGTGTTATAATAATTTTAAGCTAGTAATAGCTTTTGGGTTTATGGCTCATTAGCCTTAGACCAAATAGAGAGGAAATGAGGGATATTTATGTTTAACTATAATGTTCGTGGAGAAAATATCGAGGTTACTCAAGCTATTCGAGAATACGCCGAAAAGAAAGTTTCAAAACTTGAGCGTTTTTTCAATGATGTACCGAATGCAACTGCCTATGTAAATTTGAGGGTTTATCCTGATAAAACAGCAAAGGCAGAAGTAACTATTCCTTTATCTTTCTTAGTGCTCAGAGCTGAAGAGACAACACCTGATTTATATGCGAGTATTGATTTTGTAGTTGATAAATTAGAGCGACAAGTACGGAAATATAAGACTAAAATTAATCGCAAATCACGTGAAAAAGGCTTCGAAGGAATAACTACATCAGATTTGGTACAAGCTTCAAATGTAAATAATCATGAAGATGAAAGCGAACCCGATTTACAAATAGTTCGTTCAAAGCGAATTGCTTTAAAACCGATGGATTCAGAAGAAGCAGTCTTACAAATGAATATGCTAGGCCATGACTTCTTCGTATATAAAGAAGGAGAAACAAACGAAATTAATATCGTTTACCGCCGTAAAGATGGTCGATATGGATTAATTGAAACAGCGAGAATGGATTAAGATTAAGTTGTATCCTTAGAATATAGTGAATATCAAATGTTAAATGAAGAGCTTATCAATGCTCTTCATTTTTTATTGTTAAAAAGCAGAAGGAATTAAACTTTTACAATACACTAGCAGATAAAAATGTTTGAAAGTCGAGTTTTTAATGATACAATGTTACAGTGAGAAAATTTATTCATGGAATGGGTAAATGAGGATTATGGGAATTAAAGGAGCATATTAATGGCCAACTTTTTAAAAAATTTAATTGAAAATGATAATGCTGAATTGAGAAGAACCGGAAAATTAGCTGACCAGGTAATCGACTTAGAAGAAGATTACCGCACGATGACTGATGAAGAACTGCGTGCCCAAACTACTATTTTAAAAGATAAATTAGCTAGTGGAAAAAGTTTAGATGATATTCAGGTAGAGGCATTTGCTGTTGTAAGAGAAGCTGCTTATCGAGTATTAGGCTTATTGGCCTATCGTGTCCAAATTCAAGGCGGCTTTGTCATTCATAAGGGTGATATTGCTGAAATGAAAACCGGTGAAGGTAAAACTTTGACAGAGACAATGCCTGTTTATTTAAACGCTTTGTCAGGTAAAGGGGTTCATGTTGTTACTGTTAACGATTATTTAGCAACTCGTGACTCTAAAGAAATGGGAGAAGTTTTCCGCTTTTTAGGCTTAACAGTCGGCTTAAATCTAAACTCAATGAACGCTGCTCAAAAGCGTGAAGCTTATGCTTGTGATGTGACTTATTCTACAAATAACGAATTAGGTTTTGACTATTTAAGAGATAATATGGTTGTTTACAAGTCTCAAATGGTTCAAAGACCATTATATTTTGCGGTAGTAGACGAAGTGGACTCTATCTTAATTGATGAGGCTCGTACACCGTTGATTATTTCTGGTCAAGGTGAGAAATCGACAGCCCTCTATAATCGAGCAGATTATTTTGTTAAGGGATTGAAAGAAGAAGAAGACTACACCATTGATTTGACTTCTAAGTCAATTGTTTTAACAGATATTGGAGTTGACAAGGCTGAAAAAATCTTTCGCTTAGAAAACCTGTATAATGTTGAAAATTCATCACTGGTTCATCATATTGATCAAGCTTTACGCGCAAATTACATTATGATTCATGATATTGACTATGTGGTAGACGAAGAGGAAGTTAAGATTGTCGATCCATTTACAGGTCGTATTATGGACGGTCGTCGTTATTCAGATGGACTTCACCAAGCGATTGAAGCAAAAGAAAATGTTGAAATCCAAGATGAGTCCAAGACAATGGCAACGATTACTTTCCAAAACTACTTCCGTATGTATGAAAAATTATCTGGAATGACGGGAACGGCTAAGACGGAAGAAGAAGAATTTAGAGAAATTTACAATATTAACGTCGTTTCAATCCCAACCAATCGACCAGTTATTAGAAAAGACCACCCAGATTTGCTTTATCCAAACTTAAAAGCTAAATTTGCTGCCGTCGTAGAAGAAATCAAAGAACGTCATGCTAAAGGGCAACCTATTTTAGTAGGGACAGTGGCTGTAGAAACTTCAGAGTACCTATCAAAATTATTAACAAAAGAAGGTATTCCTCATGAAGTCTTGAATGCTAAAAATCACTTTAAAGAAGCTGAAATTGTTATGGCTGCCGGTCAAAGAGGTGCGGTAACCATCGCGACCAATATGGCTGGACGGGGAACCGACATTAAGTTAGGATCAGGAGTTAAAGAAGTAGGCGGACTCGCTGTTATCGGAACTGAACGTCACGAATCACGTCGAATTGATAACCAGTTACGTGGACGGGCAGGACGTCAAGGAGATCCCGGGGCATCACAATTCTATTTATCACTAGAAGATGATTTGATGCGACGTTTCGGATCAGACAGAATTCAAAAGGTTTGGGAAAAACTGAATATGACAGACGACAACAATGAAGGAGAAGATCTTGCTATTCAAAGTAAGATGTTATCTCGTCAAGTTGAATCAGCCCAAAAGAGAGTGGAAGGTAATAATTACGATACTCGTAAGAGTGTTTTAGAGTACGATGAAGTTATGCGTGAGCAAAGAGAAGTTATTTATGGTCAAAGATTGGCGGTGATTAATGAAGAAGAAACCTTAACACCTCATATTAAAGCAATGATTAAACGGACCATCGAGCGTGAAGTGGCCTATGCTACTGAAAACGATGAAAAGGATTGGAATTTAGACAGTCTATTGGACTTCGTTCACAACACATTATTTAGTCCAGAAAAAATCTCAATAAAAGACTTAGAACGTAAGAGCAGAGAAGAATTAATAAATTATTTGTATAATGAATCTGTGTCGGCTTTTGATGAGAAAATTGCTTTACTAAATGGTCCTGAACAAGTTTTAGAATTTGAAAAAGTAATTATTTTGCGTGTGGTTGATTCGAAATGGACAGACCATATTGATGCGATGGATCATTTACGTCAAGGTGTTGGTCTAAGAGCATACGCTCAAACGAACCCTCTAACAGAATATCAAACAGAAGGCTTTGATCGCTTCCAAGAAATGATTGCTGCAATTGAATATGACATCACTCGATTCATAATGAAGGCACAAATTCGTCAGAATTTGGAGAGGGAGCAAGTTAATTCCACAAGCCCTCGGGTAAAACCAAGTTCAATGCCTAAACACCAAAGTGTAAAAACATTAAAAGGCTAATATGACAGAATAGCAAAGGTCCTGCGGATTAACTCCAAAGGACCTTTTGTGTCAATTTTAAAAAGTAAGGTGATATGATGGAAATATATGAAATTAAGGACCAAATAGAATCGGCCCAACTTAATATTGAAAAAATAAGGGGGTCCCTTTGACATCGATAAATTGGAAGCAGACGTTGCTGAAATGGAATCGAAGATGTTAAAGGAAGATTTTTGGGACGATAATCAAGCTGCTCAATCTTTAATTCAAGAATTAAATAAATGTAAACTCGAAAAAAACTCTTTTTATCAATTAGAAGAAGGACTGGATGATGCAATGATTGGACTAGAGCTTATTGAAGAAGGCCAAGATCCTGAATTACAAAAAGAGCTAGAAGAAAAGCTGGTCTTACTCAATAAACAAATTGATGATTATCAACTATCTCTTCTTTTGTCGGGAGATCATGACCATCTCAATGCGATTATGGAAATTCACCCAGGAGCGGGAGGGACAGAATCCCAAGATTGGGGCGAAATGTTGTTGAGAATGTATGAACGCTGGGCGAGTCACAATCATTATGCGATAACATTTATAGATTATCAAAATGGGGATGAAGCAGGCATTAAAAGCGCTACTTTTGAGGTTTCTGGCTATAAAACTTATGGACATCTGAAGTCGGAAAAAGGGGTTCATCGTCTCATACGGATATCGCCTTTCGATTCTAATGCGCGCAGACACACTTCCTTTTGTTCAATTGATGTTACTCCGATGATTGATGGTTCGATTGAGCTAGAAGTAAATCCTGAAGATTTACGTATCGATACTTATAGAGCTTCAGGAGCTGGCGGACAACATATAAACAAAACTTCTTCTGCCGTTCGAATTACACATCTTCCGACAGGAATTGTTACTCAAAGTCAATCCAATCGTTCACAAATTCAAAATAAAGAGCAAGCTATGAGCCTCTTGAAAGCAAAACTTTATCAAAAAGAAGTGGAAGAAAAAGAAGCTGAATTACAAGCGATAAAAGGTGAGCAAAAAGATAATGCCTGGGGTTCACAAATCAGGTCCTATGTTTTCCACCCTTATTCAATGGTAAAAGACCATCGAACGAATTATGAAACGGGGAATATCGACGCTGTAATGGATGGAGAATTAAATCCTTTTATTGATGCTTACTTAAGGTGGAATATCCAAGAAGAAAAATAAGTAATAAAGAGTGAAGAATTACTAGTATGTGAGGTGAAATTGTTGATTAAGCTAATTAAAGCGAGCAAACAGTATGGTAATGGAATATGGGCTGTTAAAGATGTGAGTCTCGAGATAAATAAGGGAGAATTTGTTTATTTAGTAGGACCTAGTGGTTCGGGGAAGTCTACGCTGATGAAATTGTTAAATCGTCAAGAAAAAGTTACAAGCGGACAAGTGATTGTTAATCAGTTTAAAGCGCATGACTTAGCTGAAAGGAAAGTTCACCTATTACGAAGGCAAGTTGGTGTAGTTTTCCAAGATTTCAAACTTTTACACCAATTTACAGTAGCTGAAAACATTGCTTATGCATTAGAAGTTACAGGAGAGAGTAAAAAGAAAATTAAAAAACGTGTGTTGGAAGTTCTTGATATCGTTGGTTTAAAGTCTAAAATGCATCAATTACCGAACGAGTTGTCAGGTGGAGAGCAACAAAGGGTTTCCATAGCGAGAGCTTTAGCTAATCGTCCTCAAGTGCTTGTGGCGGATGAACCGACGGGTAATTTAGATCCAACCAGTGCAGTTTTGATAATGCGAGCTTTAGAAAAAGTTAATCGCTCTGGAGTAACTATTCTAATGGGAACTCATAATGATAATATCGTTAACTCCCACCCTCACCGAATTTTACAAATGCACCAAGGTAGATTGGTAAGAGATATAAAAAGAGGTGTAAAAAATGAAATGGATTAGATCCCGTATTCGTCATTTTAGAGACGGAATGAGAAATTTATTTCGAAATGGCTGGCTGACTTCTGCATCAATCGTAGTTATGAGTCTAACTTTATTTTTATTAGGCACCTTTTTTGTTCTCGTATTGAATATTAATCAATTGACAGAAACGATTGAAAATGAGATTCAAGTACGAGTGATGATTGATCCTTTAGCAGAGGTTGCTGATGAGAGAAAACTTGGTGATGAAATTGCAGCGATGGATAATGTTGTTAAAGTTGTCTATCGGTCGGCAGAAGAAGAATTAGAGTCTTACCAAGAAGTTATTACAGAAGATTTTGATGTATTAATGGATCAAAATCCTCTTAACAATATGTACTTAGTCACTGTAAATTCAGCTAATTCATTAGAGCAAGTAACCAAAAAAGTTCAAAAATTAAAATGGGTTCAAAGTGCTAATATTGGTTCAGTCAATCTTGAGAGCTTGATCCAAACAATTGAAATTATGCGATATGCTATAGCTATTTTAGGAGCTATTTTTATTCTGATAGCTATCTTACTTATCTCCAACACAATTAAAGTAACTATTCAGTCGCGCTCAAGAGAAATTGAAATCATGGAGCTGGTAGGTGCAAAAAAATCTTATATAAAGGCACCTTTCGTTATTGAAGGGGGAAGTGTAGGAATTATAGGCGCTGCCATAGCCAGTATTGTTTTATATTTTTCCTACCAAGCAATCCTTAGCCTGGCTCAAGAGTTACTGGCTTTTAATCCGGAGTATGCCATGCCTATTTATCCTAATATCTTGTATATATCTGGTATTTTGCTGGTTTTGGGCTATCTATTAGGTGTTTTAGCAGCAAAAAGAGCTGTAAACAAATTTTTTAAATAGAAATTTAAAAGACTTCCCTATTCTTTTAAAGGGAGGTCTTTTTATAGTAGTGAAAGCTATTGATTAGAAGATATCTTTTAATAGATGAAGGCGTCTGCTAGAATAAGAAAGTACTTAGAGATCCTAGGAGGTTGGCTATGAAAAGAGTGCTGGTTGTCGATGATGAACAATCGATATTAATGTTATTAGAATACAATTTAAATCAAGCTGGTTTTGATGTGGTCACTGCAGAAGACGGTAAGACCGCTTATAAATTGATTAAAAAAGAAAAGTTTGACTTTATCATTTTAGATATTATGCTTCCAAAAATGGATGGAATGGATGTATGTCGCCGTGTGCGTCAAGAAAAAATTGAAACACCTATTTTAATGTTGACGGCCAAAGATGATGAATATGATAAGATTATTGGCTTAGAATTAGGAGCAGATGATTATATGACCAAGCCTTTTAGCCCAAGGGAGGTTATTGCCAGAATTAAGGCAATTGGGCGTAGGATGCAAAGTAGCGAAAAGAATGTAAAAGAGGTTGAAAGTCAGACAGAATCAGTAGATATTACACCTCTACAAGTTCCTACTAATGCATCTGAGAATTCAAATGATGTGATAAGGCTCGGTAAGTTAGAAATATTTCCAGACCGCTATGAAGTGATATGTGATGGTAAATCAATTGATTTAACGCCCAAAGAGTTTGAACTCTTACTCTATATGGCAGTTAGAAAAGGGCGTATACTTAGTCGTGATCAACTGCTTAATAACATATGGAATTTTGACTACGCGGGTGAAACGCGTATCGTCGATGTCCATATTTCACATTTAAGGGAAAAAATTGAAAGCGACACAAAAAGTCCTGAATATATTAAAACGGTAAGAGGGTTTGGTTATAAATTTGAGGTACCACAAGCATGAAACTGATAGACCCGAGCCAAAGACGCCGACAATTGGGACTAGGAATTGTCCTATTTATGATAGGTATTTTATCTTTAGTTTATTTGGGTTACAGACAAATTGAGCAGACAATTTATACGATTTTACAAGATCAAGTGCAAACTCATTCAGCTTACATATTCATTAAAGATCAAAGTCGGATAGAAGATTATTATCAAGACCTAGATAGTATCTTTAGTGGTGAAGATCGCGAGGTTTTTTTAATTTCTCAAAGAAATAATTCGAAAAATCGCTTAGTACCCAATACTTTATGGAGAAATTCAAAAGAAGGTAATACAAAGAGCAGTCTGAGTCTCATTCATCAAAAGATTATTAAAAATAAAGGTCAAAATATAATTTCCTGGAGAGCTGATCAACGGATCTATGCTGGTAAGAAATTAAATTGGAACAAACAAACTGTTTGGTTGGTTGAATCGGTCGATAAGAACTACTTTTCTTTCAAATGGCAAGAATATTGGAAGCTGGTAGCAATTTATATTATGGTTCAGCTTTCCCTTATATTCTTAGCTATTCGATTAGCCTTGCTAAAAACTACGGGTCCGATTCAATCAATAAGGCAAGGGATAGAAAAGGTTAGAGATTCCGATTATCATTATGAATACCTTGAACATTCGATTCCCGAAGTTAATCAATTAGGACAATCAGTTACCGATATTGTCAAGTATTTGGGAGAAGACCGCAATGATCTGATTTCTGGACAACAGCAATACTCTTTATTACTGGAGAACATCAACCTTGGAGTATTAGTCATTGACTCTCAAGGAAAGATTGATCTCATGAATCCAGCTTTAGGAAAAATTTTAGGACTGTCGCCAACAGTAATTGGGCGTCCTTACCAAGCAATTTTAAAATCTTTTCAATTAATCAGTTTGATTAATCGAGTGATGCAAACACATTTGCCTGTACAAGAAGAAGTAGAAGTTTATGTACCTAAATCAAAATTCTTGGATGTCAATATCCTTTCCTATCAAGAATATCAAGCCAGTGAAATGTCTTTTTTGGTATTACTCTATGATATAACTGAAATCCGTCGTTTAGAAACGGTAAGAAGTGAATTTGTAGCCAACGCTTCACATGAACTAAGAACACCTGTGACTGCTATCAAAGGTTTTGCAGAAACACTCTTAAACGGAGCGCTAAAAGATAAGAAGGCAGCTAATAAATTTGTTAACATTATTGCCAAAGAAAGTAATCGACTGGAAATGATTATTGAAGATATTCTTGAGTTATCTCGTGTTGAAAAAAGTGAAAATAATTTACCTAGATCAAGCTTTTATGTGGATAAAGTAACAGAAAATATGATCGAGTTTCTTTCTCAAAAAACTGCTCAAAAATCAATTAAGGTCGAATTGATTTCTAATAACAATATTGCTTTGAAAGCAGACCAATATCGCTTTGAGCAAATTTTAACCAATCTATTAGACAATGCTATTAACTATTCAGATGAAGGCAGTCAAATAACAATTAGTATTAAAGAAAAAAAGAAAAAAATTGAATTAACTGTTGCTGATACAGGAATAGGGATACCCGAAACAGAGATGGATCGAATCTTTGAAAGGTTTTACCGAGTTGATAAAGCGCGCAGTCGAAATTCAGGTGGAACAGGCCTTGGGCTTTCGATTGTGCGCAATTTAGTCAAAATGATGGGTGGTAAAATCGAGGTAAAAAGTCAAGTGGGGGTAGGGACATCGTTTACGATAATTCTCCCTAATTAATGATGACGCTTACAGTTAAGAATGTTATAAGAAAGCCCTTCACCCAGGGTCTTGTAACATATTTGTAACATTATTTGCTGAAAATTTACAAAGAATTTACATAGGTGAAGTACAATAACAATGTACTATCAATGCAAGAGTTATTGTAGTCAAGTAAATTGTGGAGGAGTTGTCTTAATGCAGGGCAAAGTGCTAGAAAGATTCATGAAATATGTCTTTATGTTTTGTGCATTCTTATCTATTTTATCAATTGTTTTAATCTTCTATTTCATCTTTGTAGGTGGAACAGTTGATGACGGAGTTTGGAAATTCCAAGGTGGAATTCCTTTTCTAATGAAGCATGGCTTCTTAAAAACCTTTGTAGGTCAGCAGTGGCAGCCTTCTTGGAAAGAGCCTCTTTATGGTATTTTCCCTTTCATTATGGGGTCTATTTATGTTACGGTTGGCGCTATTGTTGTTGGAGTTCCCATTGGAGTTCTAACGGCTATTTTTATGGCATATTTTTGTCCAGATTTTTTATATAGAATCTTTAAGCCAGCAATTAACTTAATGGCAGCCATTCCTTCAATCGTTTATGGTTTTTTTGCTCTTCAAATGATGGTTCCATTCATCAGAGGATTAAAGTTTTTACCAGCTAATAATGGAATGAATATACTGACAGCTTCGGTCTTATTAGGTGTAATGATTCTACCGACTGTAATTGGACTTTCAGAAGCAGCTATTCGAGCGGTGCCGAGACACTATTATAATGCCTCAATGGGTCTTGGTGCTACTCATGAGCGATCTGTTTTAAATGTCATTGTCCCAGCGGCTAAATCTGGTATTCTATCTGCCATTATCTTAGGGATTGGTCGTGCGATTGGTGAAACAATGGCGGTTGTTTTAATTGCTGGAAATCAACCAAGGTTGGCTAAAAGCTTGTTTGAAGGAACAAGAACACTGACTACCAATATTGTGTTGGAAATGGGATATGCAAGTGGTGATCACCAGCACGCACTAATTATGACAGCCTCAATGTTATTTGTTTTTATCTTAATTATTAACGGTACCTTCATGTGGATTAAATCGAAAGGAGATAGAACTTAATGAGCGCAAAAATCATTCGCTTTATTGTTTGGCTAGCAGCCTTTTTTACCATAGGTATGTTGCTCTTTATCATCGGTTTCATTCTTTGGAACGGCTTGCCGGTTATGAACACTCAACTTTTTGCCTGGGAATACAATTCAAACAATGTATCGATGATGCCTGCTATTATTTCAACCTTAATTATGATTGGCTGTTCACTTTTAATATCTGCTCCAATCGGAGTCTTTTCAGCTTTTTATTTAGTTGAGTATGCAGACCGTGGAAATCGATATGTACATTGGATTCGGTTAGCAACCGATACACTGGCTGCGGTTCCTTCAATTGTTTATGGTTTATTCGGGATGTTACTGTTTGTGAATGTAATTTTTAAAACCTATTCTCACATTGCTGGCATTTTAACGTTATCCATTATGATTTTACCAATCATTATTTCTTCAACAGAAGAAGCTTTACTTTCGGTTAATAATTCTTTAAGGATGGGTTCCTTAGCTCTGGGTGCTGGTAAATTAAGAACGATATTTACAGTTGTTCTTCCTGTTGCTATGCCAGGTATCTTATCCGGAATTATCTTAGCAATTGGCCGTATTGTAGGGGAGTCGGCGGCCTTAATTTATACGATGGGTACGTCCTCAGGTATGGTTAAAAACCTATTGAGTTCGGGTAGAACATTGGCTACACATATGTATGTTTTATCTTCAGAAGGTTTTCACGTTAAAGAAGCATATGCAACAGGAGCGGTTTTGGTATTGCTGGTCTTAATTATCAACTGGCTATCTACACTCTTAGGCGCTCGATTAGGTTCAGGAGGAAAATAAAATGGCAAACAGATCAAAATTCTCAGTTCAAAATTTAGACTTTTATTACAGTGAGTTTCATGCCTTAAAAAATATTGATATGGAAATAGAAGAAAATTTGGTAACAGCCCTTATCGGACCTTCTGGTTGTGGAAAGTCTACTTTCTTAAAAATTTTAAATAGAATGCAAGATTTGACACCGGGTACACGAGTGGATGGAAAAGTTGCTTTGGATGGCATGGATATTTACGATAAACGGATGGATGTTAATGATTTACGTAAAAGAGTCGGAATGGTTTTCCAACAACCCAACCCTTTTCCAAAGTCTATCTATGACAATATTGCATACGGACCAAGAACTCACGGTATCAAAGATAAAACACAATTAGATCAAATAGTAGAAGAGTCCTTAAAAGGGGCAGCTATTTGGAACGAGGTTAAAGATAAGCTTCATCAAAATGCTACTGCCGTATCTGGTGGTCAGCAGCAAAGAATTTGTATTGCGCGTGCAATTGCCAACCAACCTGAAGTTATTCTAATGGATGAACCGACTTCTGCTTTGGACCCTATTTCAACAAACAAAATCGAAGATTTAGTGAGTGAATTGAAGAAAAAATATACCGTAATTATCGTTACGCACAATATGCAACAGGCCGGACGTATTTCTGATAAAACTGCCTTTTTCTATGAAGGTGTAGTGGTTGAATTCGATGAAACCGAAAAAATCTTCTCGAATCCAGCTAATGATCAAACGCAAGATTATATTTCTGGACGCTTTGGATAGACACTTGAAAGGAGTCAATCATGAGAAATATTTACACAAAGGATTTAGAAGACTTTTCAAATAAGTTATCAGAACAAGCAACAGCAGTCATCGAAAATGTGCATTTAGCTATTAACGCATTCAATAATGACGACACCAGTGCAGCTTCAAAATTAAAAGAAGCAGATCAAGAAATTAACCAATTAGCCAATGAGATTGAAAAAGAAGCTTATCGTTTAATCGCCTTACAACAACCCGTGGCGGAAGATCTACGTTTGATTTTTACAGTAATGAGCATTAGTGTTGACTTAGAAAGAATAGGTGACCATGCTGTTTTAATAGCAAAAAATGTTAATCGAACTAATGAAGATACAGAAAAAATTAAATCCTTAACAGAAATAATAAATAAAATGGCTCAAATGGTTTTTGAAATGATCAATGATGTTCTAGAAGCTTTTTCGGAAAGAGACGCGGTAAAAGCACAAGAGATTGCCGACCGTGACGAATTAGTTGATGCCTGTCTTAAACAACTTTATAATGACTCTGCTTTACGAATGGAAAAGAATAGAGAGTCTGTTAATACAGGAATTAACTATCTAGCAATTGGGAATTCAATTGAAAGAATTGGTGACTATGTCACTAATATTTGTGAGCGAATTGTATATCTTAAAAAAGCAGAGATAGTTGATTTAAATCACTAGTATTTACTCAAACTTAACACTAAATTTACATTAAATTTACAAATTTTATGTATACTATGAATGTGCTAACGTTGAGTGAGTTCGATGTTGGCAATGTAGTTGTGTTGCTGATTTGATAAAATTTAAGGAGATGTAATTAATGAAAAAATCATTAAAAGCTTTACTATTAGTAGCTGTAGCAGGTTTAGGGTTGTCGGTAGTTGTTCCAGCAATGGCTCAAGAAGGGCCAATTAATGTAATTAGTCGTGAAGATGGTTCAGGTACCCGTGGCGCATTTGTTGAAATTGTCGGTGTTGTTGATGAAGATGATAACGACCTAACTACGCAAAATGCTACTGTTCAAAACCAAACATCTGGTGTAATGCAAACAGTTGCTGGAGACCCTTCAGCAATCGGATATATCTCATTAGGATCACTTGATGATTCAGTGAAAGCATTAAAAGTTGATGGTTCTGAAGCGACTCCTGAAGCTATCAAAGCTGGAGACTATCCAATCGCTCGTCCATTTAATGTTGCATGGTCAGCAGAAAAAGAATTATCTGAAGTTGCAAATGACTTTTTAACATTCATTCATTCTCAAGAAGGACAAGCAGTAGTTGAAGAAGAAGGATACATCAGCGTAACACCTGCTGGCGAAGAGTTAGATGAAACTGTAGAAGCAGAAAGTGAAGAAGTAGAATCAGAAGAAGCAGCAGAAAGTGAAGAAGTAGAAAGTGAGCTAGCTCCTTATGAAGCAACTGCAGAATTAGAAGGAACTGTTGAAGTTGTTGGATCAACTTCTGTATCTCCTTTAATGGAAAAACTTGCTGAAGCCTATAAAGAATTCCAACCAAACGTTGAAATTAATATTACTTCAAACGGTTCATCTGCAGGTATGGAAGCAGCAATGAATGATACCGCTGACTTAGGTATGGCTTCTCGTGAATTAAAAGATGAGGAAATGGAAGCTTTAAAACACGACGCAATTGCTATCGATGGTATCGCAGTAGTAGTAAATAATGAAAACCCTACTGAAGAAATGACTCTAGAAGCAATCCGTGGAATCTTCTTAGGAGAAATTTCTACTTGGGAAGATACGGTAAAATAATTAAGTGAATAAGTAAATAATCAAGGCGCACCTTGGGTGCGCTCAGACTGAAGACAAAGCCCTCTAAACCACTACTTCTTAGTGAATTAGAGGGCTTTTTTGTGTATAATAAAAAGAAAACGGGTGATTCGTATGATGACAAAAAATGCTGACAGTAAAACCTTTGAAGCACGTAATCAAATGGCATTTTATGCCCTTGAAGAACTGGTACCTCCCAATCATCTTTTGCGGAAAATTGATCATCATATTGATTTTAATTTCATCTATGACTTGGTAGAGGACGTCTATTGTCAAGATAACGGTCGACCAAGTATTGACCCGATAACTTTGATTAAAATCCCTATGATTCAATATCTCTTTGGTATTCCAAGTATGCGCCAAACCATTCAAGAGATTGAAGTGAATGTTGCTTATCGATGGTTTTTAGGGCTTTCTTTAACGGATACTGTGCCACACTTTTCAACCTTCGGTAAAAATTATAAGCGTCGTTTCGAATCTCAAAGTTTAGCCGAGCAAATATTTGCCCAAATTTTAAAGCAATGCGTTGAGGCTGGCGTGGTGGATTCAAAGGATATTTTTATCGATGGTAGCCATGTTAAAGCTTGCGCCAATGGCCGAAAGTATACGAATAAAGAAGTGATCGTCCAAGCAAAATGGTTGGCAGAGGAAATGATGGAAGCCGTTCAAGAAGACCGAGCGATTCACGGCAAAAGCTTCTAAAAAATACCGAAAAGGAGCACTTAACAAAATCCCAAACAATCAGTCCTAATGATCCGGAGGCAGGATGGCTCCATAAAGGAGATCATATGCAAGTTTTTGCCTATAACATTCAAACAGCCTGTGATCGTAATGGGTGGGTTTTAGGATATAGTGTCCATCCGGGAAATACACACGATACCCAAGCTTTTCCTTTAATCTTTGAAAAGATTATTCCTTTTAACCCTAAGCATGTCATTGCAGACGCGGGATATAAAACGCCTACTATCGCTCAATTCCTATTCAAACAAGAAATTACACCGGTGTTTCCTTATACACGGCCAAGACGTAAACGGGAGAATAGAAACATTATCTATGACGAATACTATGATTGTTATTTAGATGAAAACGATGTGGTCTATCGCTATACAACTACCAATCGAAAAGGCTATCGAGAGTACAAAGCTTCGAGTCACGACCAGAAGAAATATCAAAATAATCGTGTGATTACCCGACATGTCTGGCAAGAAGCCCTTGAAACATGTGAAGATATAAGACATTCAGATGGCATGCGAGAGCTTTATAAAGAACGTAAGGAATCAGTAGAAAGATTATTTGGCACTGCCAAGGAGCATCATGGCTTTCGATAGATGCATTTAATTGGAAAAGCCTTGATGGAATTTAAAGCAGGGCTCACTTTTGCTTGTATGAACATGAGAAAGTTAGCAAACATATTAGAAATGAGGAGCTAGAAAGGCTTCGTTTTTTTATTTATTAAGGAAATTTGGGCAGAAACAAAGACAAACCCTGTATGAGTCATCCTCAAAGAAGGGTTTGTCTTCAGTCTGGGCGCACCTTGGGTGCGCTTTTTTATTTGCAATCATATGTGGTAAAATGAAAGAAAACAAAGAAGGTGAAAAGTATGGAAATCGAGTTAGAAATCGATCGTCTAATGGGAGAAATAGAGGATTTATTCCAGGGGAAAGTAGATTCTCAGGATATTTTTGTTTTAGGTTGCTCAACATCTGAAATGGCAGGTGGAAAAATTGGGAAGGCATCTCGTCCAGAGTACGGGAAACTATTAGTTAATGCTTTAATCAAAACTACAAGCAAAATGGGACTCTTTCTTGCGGTTCAAGGCTGTGAGCATATTAATCGCAGTCTAGTGATAGAACGTCAAGCTGCTAAAAAGTATGGCTTAGAAATTGTCTCAGTAGTCCCTGCTTTGCATGCGGGAGGAGGAGCAGCCGTAGCGGCCTATCAGTTATTCAAGGATCCAGTCATGGTAGAGCATGTTCAAGCAAGTGCAGGTATAGATATTGGGGATACACATATCGGTATGCATATAAAACATGTTCAAATTCCTGTTCGTTTTAAACACAACCAACTAGGGTTTGCCAGGGTAAATGGACTATCATCGCGGCCAAAATTAATTGGTGGAGAACGCGCAAATTATTAAATGTAGTCCTTAATTATCTTCTTAACATACTGGTCAATTTGATAGTAACGCCCCTTTTTATCAATGGTTTCCTTATCGTCCAAGAGAGCTTCTAAAAGTTCTAAGTTTAAAATCCATTGGCTAAGCTCGTGATGCGATTGTTCTGTAATAAGTAGCACCCAATATTGAAAGGCGAGATAAGTTTTTGAATGATTTGTCGATGACAATTCCATCTTAATGAAACCCACGTTCCAAGTAAAAGAGAAGAAACGAGGGCTGTCAAAGGCCAATATTTCTGCTTGTTGTTCATTTTTAATGTGGTCTGTGTAATGCAAATGATTGCTTACCTCAATTTTTTCTGTTAAGGGAAGGCCATGCTATCATTTTGCATGAGTGCTCTATCCGTTAAAAAGGGCCAACCATCTTTTTGTTGATGTTTATACAAGCAAGTAAATTCAATAGAGTAGTTGTTTTCACCAAGATTAATTAAATTTATTTCAGGTAACAAAGGAATCTCCTTTATTTTTTTATATAGTTTAACAAGGAAAGATAGTTACTTGAACAGTAGTTAACAGGTTTTTAGATTATAAAATAGATAGGAGCTCCAGAATGGTTTTATTAAGGAAAAAAATTGGTGTCGTTGTCACAGGTGGAATTGCTGCCTATAAAGCGACTGAATTAGTGCGACAACTTGTTAAAGCTGGGGCAATAGTGCGTGTTATAATGACAAAGTCAGCAAGTGAGTTTATCACTCCGCTAACTCTACAAGTGCTTTCGCGCCATGAAGTTTTGATAGATACTTTTAGTGAAAATGATACTGAACACGTTCAGCACATTGAGTTTGCTGATTGGTGTGATCTTGTAGTGGTGGCCCCAGCAACGGCTAATATTATTGGAAAATTATCCAACGGCATAGCAGATGAAATAGCTTCTACAACACTATTAGCTGTTGCTTGTCCTTGTCTTTTATGTCCGGCGATGAACACAAACATGTATCAGCATCCTGCCACTCAAAGAAACCTAAAACGTCTAAAGAAAGATGGTTACTACTTGTTAGAACCGGATACAGGCTTTTTGGCAGAAGGTTATGAAGGCAAAGGGCGATTACCAGTTATTACTCAGATTGTTGAAAAGCTTGAAAGTATAGCAGCCAAACATTTTTACCCTCAATTATTAGAGAATAAAAAAGTGATTGTAACAGCAGGTGGAACGAGAGAAAGAATCGATCCTGTTCGCTACATTTCCAATGATTCTTCCGGCAAGATGGGATATGCTATGGCTAAAATTGCGAGTTTTTTGGGAGCAGAAGTCTCTTTCATTTCCACTAAAGATCATTTTCCAATGATGGATAATATGGACTTGATTTTAGTGGAATCAGCGCTTCAAATGCAAAAAGAAATCAATGAGCGCTATGCGCAAACGGATTACGTTATTATGGCAGCTGCGGTGAGTGACTTCAGAATGATGGATCAAGCTGAACATAAAATTAAGAAAAAGGATCAAGAGAATGAGAAAATCCTGTGGGAACTTATCGAAAACCCAGATATTTTAGCGGAATTAGGACAAAATAAAAAGCAGCAAGTTTTAGTTGGCTTTGCTGCGGAGACTCAAAATTTAATCGAATATGCTCAAAGAAAGTTAAAGTCAAAAAGAATAGATTGGATTATCGCGAATGATGTTTCTCAGAAAGACATTGGTTTTAATTCAAAAAACAATCAAGTGACTCTTTTAAACGAAAAAGGGCAAGTTGTGAACTTACCTAAAATGGAAAAAATTGATCTAGCAAGAAAAGTTTGGGAAATTATTCTAAATGATCCGATTATTAAAGATTAGAGGAGAATAAATGAAATTAGTAGTTGAAAATCTAACAAGCGGTTATCGCAATGTTCCGGTCATTAATAATGTAAATTTTGAAATTCACTCAGGCGAAATAGTTGGATTAGTTGGTTTAAATGGTGCAGGAAAATCAACGCTCTTGAAAACTATTTTAGGCCTTTTACCTAACCAGTCAGGGCAAGTGCTGATTGACGGCATCTCAATTGCAGAAGACCACCAGAAGTATGCTAGTCAAATTGCTTATATTCCTGAAACGCCTATTTTGTACGAAGAATTAACTTTGAAGGAGCACTTAGAAATGACAGCTCTTGGGTATCAAATTCCGATGAAAACAGTCATGCAAAGAGCCCAACCTCTTTTAAAGAAATTTCGCCTAGAAAAAAAATTAGAGTGGTTCCCCACTCACTTTTCTAAAGGAATGAAGCAAAAAGTAATGATTATTTGTGCTCTAGTTACGGATGCTCAATTATTAATTATTGATGAACCATTCTTAGGATTAGATCCGCTAGCTATTCAACAATTCACAGATTTATTGAAGAAGAGCGCAGTTTCTGGTCGCTCAATTATATTTACAACACACATTTTAGCGATTGCTGAGGACTTATGTGATTCTTTTCTTTTGCTTCAAAAAGGTCAACTTGTAGCTCAAGGAGACTTAAACCAGTTGCAGGCTATCTATAACCTCCAAAAAGCGAACTTAAACGATATCTATATGACCATGACTAAGACAGGTGAAGTTAATGATTAATTTGGATCATTTATTTAATAAAAGAGCTAATCAATTATTGAAGGAAGTTGGGAAATATGGGCGATTAATTTTTAATGATCATTTCTCTATAGTGCTTTTCGTACTGATGGGTTTTCTAGCTTTGACTTATAGAGATCTACTTGAAAGATTAAACCAAGGTTCCTATTTTGCTTTCATATGGATGATTCCTTTGATGATAGCTTTTTTTCTTACAGTAATTTTAAACTTCGGGCACCCTTTATGGTTAAATCATGAGGCTGACCGATCCTATTTATTTCCTAGAGGCGAGGATTGGTTTAAATATTGGCGAAAAGCTTTTATCTACACCTCGCTTTCTCAAGTAAGCCTAGCTCTTTTAATTAGCTTTCTTTTCTATCCGTTAATCTCAATTGTGAGTGATTGGAATCAAAATAATGCTGTTTTCTTCTGTTTTATTTATGCAACTTTGAAATTTTTAGCTGTGATCAATCAATACCTAAATCTTTATTATCAAAATAACAATTTTTTATCTAGAAATTCCGTAAAAACACTCAACTATTTTACTGGATTTTTTATAACGATAAGCTTTTATTTACCCGATTTCTATCCATTTTTAATGATGTTAGTTGTAAGCGGACTATATTTAATGATTGTATATTGGCGTTATCGTATATTAGCTAAAAACCTTGTCGATTTTGAGTTCATTATTAACCAGTCTCATGCTAATAAATCGCGTTTTTATAAGCTGATTTCTCTATTTGCAGATGTTCCACAAGTAAAAACTCCCATTAAGGAACGGAAATGGTTGTATCCTTTGATGAACTTGATTCAAGGGAAAAAGGCTAATCGATATAGCTATTTCTTTGCTCGAATGATTACTCGACATGAAGGTTATTCAGGTATATGGCTTCGTATTACAGTGTTTATTCTGATTATCATTTTCTTATTGCCTGATAATTGGTTGGCTTTAACCTTAATAGGGGGAATTGGTTTTTGGCTCGCGCTTATTCAAATTTTACCGATTTACTTACTAGGGAATAATTTGCCTTTTCAATTACTTTATCCTACTCAAGATTTACATTTGAAAAAGAATGCTTTTCAGAGGATGTTAGCTTCAATTTTGGTGATGATGATGCTTGCTTTTTGTTTAGGAATGCTAGTTAAAGTGGGTTTATCCTTAACACTACTGTGGGTTTCGTGTGCTTGGTTAATACTAATTTTAGCTATAATTCACTTTTATGTCCCTATTTGGTTAAAGAAATTAAAAAAGAAGTCCGATAAAAGAAAGCCTCTTTAAAGTAAGAAAGAATTTCTTTGATTGAAAACGAATTCTTTGTTAAAATTAATACAAATACTTATTAAGAAAGCAGGATGAATGATGTCAGTAAATGAAGAATATCTTAAACGTCTAACAGAAGTTAACGGGATCGGTGGCAATGAACGTTATGTTCGCGAATTGTTTAAAGAAGAAACTAAAGACCAAGCAGAAGAATATCTGCAAGATGGTTTGGGTGGTATTTTTGCTAAGCATACAGGCAATGCGGATGGACCACGCGTTATGTTAGCTGCTCACCTAGACGAAGTTGGCTTTATGGTTAAAGAAATCACCGATGAAGGATTTCTTAAGTTCGTTACCATTGGTGGTTGGTGGAGTCAAGTTGTCTTAGCACAACAAGTAACAGTAACTACAAGAGAAGGTAAGACATTCCATGGTGTTACAGGATCTAAACCTCCACATGTACTAACTGCAGAAGCTCGTAAAAAGCCAATGGAATTTAAAGATATCTTTATTGACCTAGGTGCTTCTTCTAAAGATGAAGTCATGGAATGGGGTATTCGCCCTGGCGATATGATCACTCCGTACATCGAAACACGTCGTATGAATGGCACTAAATTCCTTTTAGGTAAAGCTTGGGATAACCGTATCGGTATAGCTGTTGCAATTGATGTATTGAAGAATTTAGCTAAAGAAGGACATGAAACGGTTCTATTCTCTGGGGCTAACGTTCAAGAAGAAGTTGGTCTACGCGGAGCTAGAGTTGCTGCACATATGCTTAATCCTGATATTTCATTTGCTCTAGATACTGGTACAGCGGGTGACACACCTGGTATGACTAAAGATGAATCTGCAAGTAAATTAGGAAAGGGACCTCAAATCATTGTTTATGATAGCTCAATGATAGCTCACCGTGGCTTACGTGAATTTGTAGTAGAAGTGGCTGATAGAGAGAACATTCCTTATCAATTCGAATTTATTCCTGGTGGTGGAACCGATGCTGGTTCACAACACCTAGCATTAAATGGTATTCCTTCTATTGCGATTACTGTTCCAGTTCGCTACTTACATTCACATACTTCTGTTATTCACGAAGATGACTACTTAAATATGGTCAAATTAGTAACAGCAGTAGTGAAAGAGTTGAATGCAGAGACAATCAAGCAAATTAAAGATAACGCATAAAAATTAACTTTATTAATCCCCTTAAGCATCAGAAGTTTGATACCTAAGGGGGTTTAATTCATTAATTCAGTTCAGGAAATAAGGCTTCAAGCGCTCGTTCAGCTAGGGGTTGTGAATGTCCGATAGCAGGAAAAAGGTGCAAACTCATCATTGGATTGTAGTTAGCCTCTAGCACAGCGTAAGAATTGGAGTTAGATAGAGGCTCTTGATAGTTCTTGATAATGATATCTACTCCACAGAAAGTGGATTTCATAGCTGCAGCTGTTCTTTCAGCAATTTTAATAAAATCTGAATGAACTTGATCGGTTCGATCGATGGCAATTCCTCCGGAAGAAACATTAGAATTTTTTCTTAAGTAGACTTTTTTACCATTAACGGGAATTGATTGCAGAGAATAGTTTTGTTCAGCAAGAGTTATTCTTTCTATTTCACCTTTTTCTAATAAGGTAAGAGGAGCTAGATGTCTAGGCCCTCTGAATGGATGGTTATTTTCGAGATCGATTAACTGTTCAACAGTGTGCTGGCCATCGCCAATAATATGAGCGGCTTGTCTTTCACAAACTGCTAAAACTTTTTGATTTTGCACATAAAATCTTAGTTCAATCCCTTCAATAAATTCTTCAACTAATACCGTATGATCGTGTTTGAAAGCTTCCTTCATAGCTTTTGTATAGGTTTCTTTTTCTGGAAAATTTTCGAAGATAGTAATTCCCAAACCATAGTTAGTATTTTGCGGTTTAATTACGATTGCAGATTTGTCTAATAGAGAATAATAATTGATTGCTTGATCTAAATCATTGAATTTTCTCCCTTTAGGTGTTTGAATTTTTTCTCTATCAAGAACCAATTTAGTAGCTGATTTGTTATCCATTAAGAAGTATGAAACCTGGCTGTCTAAGGAAGTCATATTAGCACTTTTGATTAATTCTGTATGCTCATTGAATTGAAGTTCAATTAAGTTATCTTCAATATCAACGATGGTAACTTGAATACCAAGCTCTATCGCTTTTTTTATTAAGGCTTGTGTCGAAAGTTCTAACTTCTCAAAACCATGAAGGAGATATTTGTTTTTTAAAGACTGTCTTTGAAAAATTTGGCTAAGTTTAAGCAAGCCCTGGGAAAGGTCTTTAAAGTCGGTATATTGACTAGTGATTTGGCCTGCAAGCGTTTGGGAGGGTTGCTCTATTTGCATAAACTTTTTAGCAACAAGCTGACCTAAATAAGAGTCGGGATAGTAATGAGCATCTAGGTTTTCTGCAACAGTTTGTAAGGTATATGAGAAAGACTTAATAAGTTCTTTATTGATTAATGGATCGATAGGGTTAGATTCTGCTGTATTTTGGTTACGTTCATTGGCTAGATTAATTTCTTCTTCGCTAATTGACTGTTGGTGAAGAAGAAGAGCAAGAATCCATACTTTTACAAAATCGAGGTCTTCCAAACTGATTCCAAATGGTTGAAAAGGATTAAGATCAAAATTTCTAAATTCTAAATAAGAAATGCCCTCCTTGAGCATTGCGCGATTAGGTTTAGCCCCCCGCATTCTAACATCTCGGTAGAGCTCCTTCTCAAAATGTAGAATCCCCTGAAAAATGAGATCTTCAATATCTGTGACATATGTTTGAAAATTATTATAGGAAACTGAAACGTTTTTACTATTCCTGTAGCCATAGCGACTTTGGCGAACTGATTTCATAACTGTTTTGTGGGGTTTGCCGTATAAAACAGTCTCGTAATCATCTGAAAAATAAGGGGTGGCCCCTAAAAGATAAGTTAATACCCAGCGGTAGTAAAGATATTTACGTGTCAAGTCCATGTAAACCTTATTTCGATTGGAGATATATTTTGATTTTGAGGAATTCAGTTTTTGATTTAAAAGCTGATCATTAATTTGAAAGTTATAATGGATGCCTGATAGTAGTTGAACTTTTTTGCCGTAGTATGAAATAAGATATTTACGATAATTATAGTCATCTTTATTATCTAATTCAGCGCTTCGAATTTGATTAATATTAGATAATTGAGGTGGCATACTATAAGGCCAAAGCATTTCTGCTGGCTTCGAATTTGAAATTCTATGCTGTGTTATCTGGTGAAGACCAGCTAACCAATTGATTACCTCTTCATTAGTAGAAAAGGGTGGAGTAATTAACTCTAATTGACTTTCAGAAAAATCAGTTTGAAGATAAGGGTGGAAGGAACGGTTTCCCCAATCATGAGGATGGTCACTCTCACTAATTGATCCGTTGAAATTGATTCGAACGGTTTCTCGTTCGAGCCCCACGGTCGATTCCCAAAGTAATGGCAAATCTTCGATTGTAAACTCAATAATTTTATTCATAAGAAAGCTCCTCTTATATGAAGTAATTAATATTATAACAAAGTGATAAGAAAAAAGGTGAAAAAAATTTGAAAAGCCCTTGACTTAAGAAGACAACCCATGTTATATTATTTCTTGTCGTCACGAACGACCGAAACGAAAGAAAAAAAGTTTAAAAAAACTTTTTAAAAAGGTTTGACAAAAAGTCTAAACCATGCTAGTATATAGAAGTTGTCACTTAT
>NZ_JBNUPN010000016.1:0-44310 GCF_050409405.1 Facklamia sp. P13069
GAACGTCACTCACGCTTTGAGTGGCTGATTTTGATTAAGAATCAGACAAGTCAGGCCGTTCATCAAGCGATCACTCAACTCATGAACTCCCTAGGAGATAAAGCTGAGCGACTCTTTAAGACTCTTACAAGTGATAACGGTTTAGAGTTCAGTTCACTCACAAAAGCCGTCTCCTCTGTAACTGAGGTTTACTTCGCTCACCCTTACTCATCTTGGGAGCGAGAACTAAGATGTTCTAGGTGGCTAAGTTCTATTTGCAATTTATAAAAATTTTTCTATTTATAATAATTTCGTCTTTAGTTTTCTCCAAAAAAGACATGCTCAGTCTTGCTTTTTAGTCTTCCATTAAATTTTCATATCAATCCATATAAACCGAAATACTACTTAATAACTCCTTTAACTTATCACTTATTAAATTCAAAATGTTAATAAATTGAGTATTGCTCTCATTATTATTAAAATACTCAAACAATTCCTCACTAATAAAACCTATGTATTGTGGGATTTCATAAATAATATTGTTAACTTGACCTTGAATTATTACATTTTTATGTACCAATTTTTCATAATCAGATGATTTAAACAAAAAATCTCTGAGTCTATCTGAAATGAATATTATGCTACGTCATGACTTTATATTTCTGTTTTCTATAAAAGAAAAAATTGATTCACTAATATTTTATATAACTTTTCAATTTCTAAACAACTTACTAACTCTTGATTAACTGTTTCTAATAACACTCTAGTTTCTTTTTCCAATTTACTTATATTTTCAGAAAGTTCTTTCTCTAAATTTTCAAGTTTTCTATTGTGCTCTGCATTAATAATTTTTTAATTTAGCTTTGTTCAAAATCAAAAATGCAGATACTCCAAATACAACAGTAACTATTAATCCAATAACTGTCCACGTTTGATTAGGTAATTGTTGATTCTGATTAGTTAACTTGCCTACTACATTTTCAAGCATCTTTATTTTCTCTATATTCGTCATAACTTTCTCCAATAAATAAGCCGAAGAATGGCTCAAAGTCGCCCAGCTTTTTTAATAGTATTTTGTATTTTCACTAATCCACTCTTCAACTTATTTCAATGGAAACTTTCTTCTTTTACCAACTTAGATGTAAGGAAAACCAAATCGTTCCTCCTCTTTTAATTATTTACATTAACAAGAGCAAAACACTTCACACTTGTTATTAATTGTTATCATTAAAGCTGTCGTCCATTTTTGAGCAATAGCTATCTAAAATACAGTGAAAGACAATTTTGTCCGTTACTTCTCTAGGATGACCCAAATTTGTCCTACCCTTCAATAAACAAAAATACCGCTGTTCCGATTTATGGACAATGATATATATAATATTGATTTTAACTGAAATGATATTATTATATAATTAAATAAATTAGGAGGATTCAAATGGATAGAATAAAATATTGAGGATCAAGTGATTATGCAACTTATTATTATGCAAATAATTTAGAAGATCGAATTAACGCTCTACTGACCACTATATAACCTTCAATCATTGACATATTAGAAGCAGTTAATATCACCAAGTATCTTTTAGATAAAACAATTAACGCCCAATTAAAGCTCACTGTAAATGATTGTAAACCGAAACTTTTCAAACCTATCGATAAATACATAACTACTATGACTTCGAATAATATTGCAAATGATATTAAAAAATTATTCAGTGACGATGATAAAAATTCAAATATTTTCTATCACTCTGATTATTTTGAATTATTTGAAAAAAACAATTTCATAAGTTAATTAATGAGTTAGATTTTGAAAAATCGATTATAAATAACCATGTTCCGTTATATCTCTTATTAGAAACTAACTACTATAACAATTACTATCCAAACCTTACCAAGCGACTATTCTTATCCAATCCGGTGCATATCCAGCTATTAATTAATAAATATACAGATACAAAGCAGTCATATCATATCCCCCTCAATTGCACATCAAAAGAATTGTATTTTTTATGTACCCAATATATAGATAGTGAGGATAGTAATCTGAATTATGTAGATCTCATTTCCGATGGCATCAGTGAACTTAAAGAGTTTGAAATTGATGCTAAATTAAAGTTAAAGGCAAAAGAAAAGAGTTCAAATCAAAAAGCTCATCTCTTCTCAAATGGTGGCTTAAAATTAGAACTTCTCATCCACTCTTCTAAAAAACTAAAAGATCTTCCAGAAAATTGGACAAATAATACATTTACTAAACGAATTTTTATAGATAAAGATTGGTTGATTGATAATAATGATCTTTAATCTGTATTAAATTTTACTCTTTATTTAGATGACATTATGAGTAACAATATGATTTATCGATTCTGTAGCTTTTCCAACATTGAATCTTCTGTATTGGAAAGTATTTCAGGAATTAAAAGTTCAAGAAATTATCCTACGTATATGTACTTTCATTTTAAACAAACTATCCTTTTGACTTTACTGAAATTTATTCATAGCACCCTAAACAAAACACCTCAAAATAATTTCGAAAACATTTTTCAGGTTTTCTATTTGAATGCTGTTTAAACGAATATAATATAAAGTTTGTTCCATTCAAATTTGCTTCAAACCAAGAACCCTTCAACATAAAAACCAAAATTAATTTATCTAACGAAGAGACCTTAAGAAAACAATGGAAGTTGTTTGTAGAAGATTTTGAGATCAATCCGAAATTATTGGCTTTTGAAACTTCTCCTCGTATTGAGTCAATACCTAGTTTATTAAATAAAAAGTATATTTATCTAAATCCTAAAATAAAAAAATCCAAAGCATTGTTCACGCTTTATTCTCTAGTCAAAGTCATATTATTTACCTATCTAAAGAAAAACATGAAGATAGTTTCCTTAACTTGATTATTAAACATTCTGTCAATCTAACAGAATATCCAGAATACTATCATTCTCAAATCCTTAAATTAGTTCACGAAGACTTTATCTCATTAGATGATGAACAAAATATTTTCATTACTGATATTCAATTTTATAGAATAATAATTCTTCAATCATTGTATTCGTTTGAAGTAATCCACTTTTATAGAGGAATATTATCTAAAATAACCCCTAATAATATTCTAAAAATATTTCAAGATGAAATAGATATTATGATTGGAAAAGAATATCTAATTTCCGAATCCACTTTGTTTGTTCAAACCTGAGAAACCTTCTTTTTGATAAATTCGATTCCAATTACCTACCAGCGATCCGTTAGGCAAATCGAATTTTTCAGCAGCTTCTCGATAGCAACATTCATGTATTTGCCTATATTTTATGACAGACAACTTAAATTCGCCACTATATTCTATTTTATTGAGCTTTTTATTAAATCCTTCGAACCCATGGTTTTCATACATCTCTATCCAATTTCTAACTGTAGAAGATGGAATTCCATACTTTTCTGCAATTAAATCACGACCACCGGTCGTTCCATCAAGATATTCATTCACTATGTTGATTTTAAATCCTTTTGAATATTTAGACATAAAAAGAACCCCTAAATCCGGTCCGGATTTAGGGGTTCAGTACATAGTCTGCTGGCTAAAAAATTTACCCAAGAAAAATTTTAAATTGCTTAACTTCTATGGACTATTTTTATTAAAATAATGGAATAAATTTTACTTGTAGAATAAGTAGCCTATTTTTATATCCCATAGAATGATAAACCCATAACCTAGTTTTTATTCATTTTGGTTGAAAGATGACTAAATTTTGTAGCAATTTAAAAACCTGAAATTTATATGAAACTTTTATCTAATTCTAAAGAAATCATCTTTAACAATTATTAAAAATATTAAAAAGTTTACTCAATATCAATATCTGTATATTTTTTCTTAGTTCCTTTACTTTTAGACACGGGATATTTTTCGTCGTTTTTCTTTAACTTATTAATTATAATTTCTTTCATATCTAAATCTAAATTAGAGGCTAACATAATCGAATAAATTAATACATCAGCTAATTCGTCTTTTACAGCATCGAAATTCTTTTTTATTGTTTCCTCACTAGTATTCCATTGAAATAATTCAAGCAACTCCGAAGCTTCAATAGAGATAGATATGGCTAAATCTTTTTCGTTATGAAATTGTCGCCAATCCCTTTTATCTCTAAAATCATCAACTTCTTTTTTTAGTTTATCCATTTTCTAACTCTCCTTGTTGAGCCTTTAATAATACCTCTTGTAATTGGTCATCTACAGCATATAAATATAGCCCATGTATTCCTCTTGTTATTAATACATTTAACTCATTTTTCAATAAAAAATCTGCTAAGTACTCTTTACTTCCATCCTTTAATGTTCTTTGCTGTTTAGCTTTTCTATTTTGACTCGCTTCCCTATCAAAAATTATCTTTCCATCTCTATATTTTACTGAAGGACCAATGATCACGCCAACATAGTTCAAATCAAATCCTTGAACTGTGTATGTTGAGCCCGCCTCATTTATAGTGTGAGGTTGTTCAGCCCAAGAAACATCTTTATACTTTATACTTTTATTAGTTGGTTTTAACTGATAATTCCACGGAATTTCAAAGTTCTTGTCTTTTACCATCCAATATTCTTCATTCTCAGGTTTACGTTTATCGACATATTCCCAGTCAAATGTTGCAACTATTCTTGAAATGCCTTTTTCCTGATCTTTTGATTTTTCTTTAATCGCAGCATGCATTTTTTCAGTATCTTCAAAAATTTTAATTTCATAACCTTTATCATCATTAGGAATATTTAATACTATTTGATTATCAACTAGATTTCTAATCCAATCTACCGTTTGTTCTTCTGCATCGATTCTCATTTGATTTGTTAAAAAAATGTAATTATCATTTTTCTTAGACATTGATTTAATTTTTTCAAATTCATCTTTTTCCCAAAACTGTTCAGTTGTTAAGATTTGATTCGCATCAAATACTGCTATAACCACTCTTGCTCTTTTCAATAAATCATGTAATTGATTCTTACCTCTGTAAGCTTGTTTGCCTTGAGTCCACAGCAAGTGAGCTTCGTCTACTATCACAACATCAGCAGGTTCATTAATTTGAATATTATTGATGAAACGCGTTGGTTTTAAAACTGTTTCTAAGCTTTCATTTGATGTTAAATCTAATTTTTTGGCAATTTGTTTGTACACATTGATTAAAGCATCATGATTAACGAGCATATAGACTTCAACTTCTTCTTTGCTTTGGATTTTTTTAGCTAATTCCTTTTTCAAATCATAAAACAAATTACTCATTAAGACAGTCTTGCCCGATCCAGCTTCTCCAGATACTAGAATTAATTCTCCAATTTTATCGTCTTCTAAAGATTTAACTACCCTAGAATAAATTCTATTTTTAGCAGAAATTTGTTCAGACGTTAATTTATGAAAAGGAGAGGCCTTAAATAGTGCAGAATCTTCAATTATACTTTTTAATGGAAAAAGTGTTTTATTTTTATTTCTTAATTCTTTCCAAACTTCTGAAAAAATGTCTTCAAAGTACTCTGAGGTATAGTATTTATTTTGTTGATTAGTCCGTCTGTTATATATTTTATCTACTTCATCAATCGAGGATAAATAATGCATTAATTTGTTTTCTATATCTAAAGTTAAAGATTTATTAAAATATTCATGTCCGACCACAAACATTGAAGCCGAGTTAATATTTTCTAATTCAGCCAGTTCTTTATTGATTTCGTTACTAATTAAGTGTTGATTTGTTCTAACTATGATATTAGAAGTCTCTCCAATATATACACTATATATATCATTTTTTACTTTATTATTAATGATATAAACTGTCGGGTAATCTAATAAATATTTTCTTATATCTTTATTGAAATTTACTGAATTTTCTGCAAATCTTTTTAGTCCATCAGCTGTATATTCTATTTCATTTATAACTGGTTTAGATATTTTCGTCATTATGGTTCACTCCATCATCTTACATTAAAGAAAGCCAATTTTGTATGAATTAAATATGTTTACATGTTTTTATAGTTAGTATTCCTTTTAATTATAGTTAGTTCGCTCTTCTTATTCAAATGAGTTATAAATTAAATTTAAAAAAATACCAATTTATCATTTTATCTTCGTTCTGTTTGCCAATCCAAAAATGATTGGATTAATGAATTATCATCTACTGCTCATCGAGTGTACCATTTTAATTTTAAAAGATGACCATGACAGGAATACCCGTGTTCGTGAATAAACTGGCTGATAAACTAATCACCGTATCGATATAATTTTTCTCAACTAAGCGCTGACAGATTTCACCTTTTGTTCCTATATGGAATAAGACACCGTGGACAAGACAATGACCATCCTTTCTTCTTGTCCCAATGAAAGACTCTTTGGAGTAAGAAGACAAAGTCTCCTTTACTTGCGGGCGACTTCAAACCGTGGGTCACTCACTGGTAAGTAAAACGATTCCACCCCTTTACAGAATAGGGTGGATTCATAACAACAGCATCAAACTGAACTCCTTCATTGAGTCGTTCGGGGTCCTCGGGCCACTCTTCAGCCAATGTATCTCCATTTTTAATAGTATCTTTTCTGGATGAATTCCTTGTAAGAGTAAATTCATACGGGTCAAGTTATAACTAGTGGTGTTCTTTTTTTGCTCATAGTAAGCTAAATTTTTCTGTTGATGCGCATCTAAATGCTTAGCAACAGTTAACAGTAAAGAGCCAGAACGAGACAAACAGTCACAACTAAGTATCAACCTTTGTATGGCTAATAACAGGATTGAGCTGGTGATTTATTGGTCATTATAAATTCTTTATTTCCACTATATTATTTGTCCATCTTCTAGGTAAATTATCTTATCAAAAAATGTTTTATCTTTGAAACGATGATCTACCATGATTATTGTTTTATCTGATAGATTGTTTTTTATATAATGTAGGGTTTTTTCTAAATTCTCATCATCTAAAGAATTACTGAGTTCATCAAATATATATATTGGTGCTTTTCTCAAAAAGGTTCTAAGCAAGCCAATTCTTTTATTTTCTCCTCCCGAACTAAAAGTAACTGGGTCTTCCAGATTTTCTATTGATAAGACCTTATTCAATTCTAATTGATTTATTAATCGACCAAGGTCATCAGTCTCTACTTTGTCAACATACAACTCTAAATTTGCTAGTAATGAATCCGGTACTATTATACACTCTTGAGTTAATACGGAAAAATTATTTGTAACATCCAATTCATTGGTCACAGAATTACCATCAAAAAGAACCTCTCCTTTGGTAGGTTGAATCAAACCTAATATCATTCTTAAAATAGTAGACTTTCCTGATCCACTCTTACCTATAATAGCTACTTTATCCCCTCTCTTAATTTCAAAACTGATATTATCAAGTATTTTCTTCTCATTATCTAAAAAGGATACCTTTTGAAAAGTAATTTTATTTTTAAATGTAAGTTCTTTTCTATTAGAGTAAACTTCGTTCTTTGGAATTTTATCCAACCTCTTTAGAGAGACTATAACACGCCTCCATTCTTTAATTGCTTTTGAAAAATCAATTAGAGGATCAATTAATATTGAGTTATACATCATAATTGCTACCATACCACCTATAGTCATTTGGTTAAAATAAACTAAAATAGAAGTAATAATATAAAGTATCCCTATTGTACTCATAAAAATTATCGTATCAACAACATAAATTTTTTGTGTAAATCGAGTTTCTTCAAAATGATGTTTCTTGAATAAATCACTTTCTTCTTCTGTAAGTTTTTCAAATCTTTGCACTCTATTATTAGTTAGAATTTCTTCAAAATATAAATTTATATCATTAAATAATTTCCAGATTCGATCAGATGATATCCTTGATTCATCTATTAGCTGTTCATATCTCTTCATAAACCAATTATTTACGTATATAGAAATAAGTCCCACTAACAGTAAGACTAACATAATATACGGGCTAATTGAAAATACTAAAATAACACTTATAACAAATGAACTAATTGATCCTATCAAATCACTAAGTGGTTTTATAGATGAATCGGATACAATTTTTACATCTTCTAAAATTGAAGCACTTTGTGTTTCTGTTCTGTAAGTCTTTTGCTGTTGGAAGCTTAAATTCAAAAATCGTTTTAAGATGTCTTTTCGAAGTTGATTACTAAAATTTAAGCTTAATCCTTCCGCATAAACATTCTTATAAGCTTCAATAATTGCTGATAAAAAAAAGACTACTAGCAAGATAACGCCAGATAAAATAACCTGTTTTAAGTCAGTATTAATTGAATCAATCATATGTTCTACTAACTTGATAGGTGCCAAAGATAATAAAGCCATAACTACTGACAGTATGAGTATGTTTATAAAATTTTTAGGTTTTAATCTTATTATCAATGAGTGGAATTCTGGGTTCATATTATCTCCTTAAAAATTCTTGATCGCTTCTTTAGCTTATCTTAAATAACACGTATTTCACTATATAAAGTTTATGATTTAAAACCTTTTCAAACAATCTCGAGATTCATTTTAAAAAAAATTAAGCCACTAGAATCTAGTGGCCTAAAATCATTTGCTTCTTTCTTGACGAATTATTCTCCAAATACTTTTAGCTGACAAGTAGTACTTTTCTGCCAGTGCATCTACATTTTCTCCATTTTTATAGTCAAGATAAATATTATAATTTCTACGATCTATCTTTTTTCTTGTTTTATTTTTACTTCCCCATTGTGCTCTTGATTCTTTCTTTTTAGGAATATAAATTAATTTTCCTTCAGCATATTCTTGTATTTTAAGAAAGAGCTCTTTAGGAAAAACTTCATCTGCTTTTATGTAGTCCATAATGCCTCCATAACCCTTTTATTGAAAGCATTGACTATTATTTAGGGTCGCATAATATTTAACAGTCAATACTATGCGACTAATACTTGTCTTCTCATATCTTCCTCCTCTGATACTCTATTGTTTTTAACTAGATTTGTAAAATAAATCATCTAGAATTTTTAATTATCTTATTGCTAGCTATAATTATATACTAATCTTTCATTGTTTCTCTAGTATAGGGCTTGAAACCCAGTCACTATCGTTACTATTTGCAGTTATCATAATTATAACACGAGACCCGCTTGTAAAATCGTTCAGAAACATCAATACATCTATATACAACTCTACCATTTATCAAGCAGATTGTTATTACTTTAAACTGAATTAATTATTCTAAAGAATTTTAATTTAAATATTTAACATAATTTTATTTCTTCATATGGTTCACGAATAATTCATGTTTTTTTCGTCTTAAGCTAATCTCATGATTATTATCATAAAGGCCCGCAATCTCAAAAAATATCCCTATACTTGTCATTACCCCTGCTACAAAATCATCTATAGGATGATTAAAAATTATTGACAATACTCCAAATTGGTGATTAAGGATAACTAATAAAAGACATACTCCTCCAATAATAAAGTTTCTATTCAACTTATTCTTTTTAGCATCTTTTTCCTTTTCAGTATATTCAACTACTTTCAATAGAGTTTCTTTTGTTTCTTCATTCATATTCTCATTTTTCCTTTCTCCATCAATAATCTCTCTGAGATCTACATCATAGAAATCAGCTAAGAATAGTAACATGCTAATATCCGGAATGTTGCTGCCTGTCTCCCATCGAGAAATAGTTCTCTGGGATACATACAATCTATTAGCAAGCTGTTCTTGAGTAAGTTGTTTTTCATTTCTCAATTTCTTTAGAAAACAGCCTATCTTTTTTTGGTCCATATATTTTCCTCCTCTTAATGATATAATATCTGCTTTGACAATTAAAATAAACGACACAAAGTGAGTAAATACCATTTCTAAACGATCAGACATCAAATGTCTACATAATTAGACCCCTTTTGTTTCTCCAACAGTATTTATAAAAACTATTATTCATCGTCACTTTTGTCATTGTCATAATTATGATACGAGACTGATAGAAAAAATCTTCTAGCAACTCTAATAATTCTAGCTATTTATTTTCGCTTGATTTAAAAGGATGTTAACAACTACAGACTGGAATTTCCTTTTAAACCTTCTTTTTCTTATAAAGTAAACTTCCCAAAAAACTTCCAAGCACTGAAATAACGCCATAGATTAAAGAATAAATACTTGCACTCTCATTATAAAAAATAAATAGGGTAGGAATAAATAGCAAGACAACAAGCATTGGAAAAATCCAGTTAAATGAGTGCTTCATTCCATAGATTAGCGATGATATAAAACATGTCATTGGGACAGCCAATAGTAAAATCAACATCCCACTTCCTGTATTTTTAATGAAAAATGGCAAAAGATAAAAGGCAAAAGCTATTACGATCAAATATACCAGCATTTTTCTAACTTTTTCCATTTCCAACTCCTTCACAAATTCACATTTTTTTACTTCTTTACTTTATTAGAGCAATCTTATTCAATATTCACTCTAACAGCCCACCAACCAATCGTTTAATTTTAAAATAGAATGCTTGAAAACCGGTCATTCTCCTAATTATTGGCTATTATCATCATTATAACAAGACTCCTAGCAATCAGCTCATAAATAGAACACTATTTGATTATTCTGCAATTATTTTACCTATTCTACTTCAACAAAATACCAAATAATCCATTGATATTTCTTTATACAAAACAATTTAATACTACCCAAAACTTTGACAGTGATTAATTGTTTGAACTTAAAATGACTAAGAGATTGACTCAACTCTGTTTGCTCAACATTAATAATCTTAGACTAAGGATAGTCGTTTAGCTTAAATTTAATGCTTCTATGTCTTTTTTTAAATTATAGGATTATCCATATTAGCAACCATCTGAATGCACTAAACGATTTAACCGATCCCACCATAAAATATTCCCATAATATATATCAAAATCGTCAACCCTACAAAGACATATCTGCCCATTGGCTCAAACCATGGCCCCAGAGTCTTATTGTAGCCCAATTGTACTTGCTTTCTAGCAAAGTCCGGTCCACATACCCAATAAAACATAATTCCAGCCAACAAAGCGCCTAATGGAATCACATAGATACTCACAATATCCATCCAACTTTCTAAAATAGCGCCATTTTCAACAAATATTCCGATGGCTATCGCTATACTCGCTACGATTCCTACCGCTTTTGCTCTTGAAAGATGGAACTTTTCTTGAAGCGCTTCGATTGGAGCTTCAAATAAATTGATCAAGGAGCTGATCCCTGCAAACAGTACTGCAATAAAGAAAAGAATGGCAAATAAGTTACCGGCTGGCATTTGTTTAAAAATCGCTGGCATGGTGATAAAGATCAAAGGAGGGCCCGCGGTTGGGTTCATATTAAAAGCAAACACAGATGGAATAACAACGAGAGCAGCCAATATAGCTGCTATTAAATCACTTACTGCAATATAGGTCGCAGAAGTAACCACATCTTCCTTTTCACTTAAATAACTCCCATACACCAATGTTCCCGAACCAGCTAAGGACAAGGAGAAGAAAGCTTGGCCTAATGCATAGACCCATGTTTGTGGTTTTTTTAGCGCTTCCCATTCAGGTTGAAACAAATAGGCATACCCTAGACTTGCTCCCGGTAAGAAGATCACGCGAATACTTAAAAGCAGGAACATTATAAAAAATCCGGGCATGAGCACTTTATTTATTCTTTCAATCCCCTTTGAAATGCCCACTCGCATAATCCCAAAAGTTAGGATGAGTGCAGCTAGATGCCAGCCAATACTTCCAAAATTCCCAGCAATCTTTTCAAAATAAGCTGAACTATCTGCCGCTTGAATCATCGAACCTGAGATTGCCCCAAAGGTGAACCTTAAAATCCAGCCAATGACAACCGAGTAGCCAATCGCGATCCCTAAAGACCCGATGGTGGGAATTAAGCCAAGCCATTCGCCATACGGCTTGCCTCTTTTAGCCATCGCCTTCTTAAAGGCAGCCAGAGGACCTGCTTTCATCGCTCTTCCCAACGCGATCTCACCAATTACTCCCGTAAAACCAATGACAATCACAAAAAGAATATAGGGGATTAAAAAAGCCGCTCCTCCAAATTGACCGACACGATAAGGGAATAACCATATATTTCCCATCCCTACCGCTGAACCCACTGATGCTAGAATAAAACCTAGCCTACTTTGAAAACCATCTCTTTCTCCTATTATTTTTTTGTCTTTCAATTTTTTCACTCCTCGTTTCCTTTGTTTAGAAATGCTACTAGCTAATCCTTTAACCCTATTTTTCAGCGGAAATGGAGCTCATATCAATATAAAGACACAAAAAGACACTGCGTCATCAATTTTAAATTGATCTATGCAGTGTCTTTTAAACAACTATCTATTAAAAATCACACTGGCATAGGCTCCATTTATACATGAAAAATAAAGTGAGCCTAGCCTTCTTACTTCAGAAGTTAGACCACTCAACTATGCCAAGCCTGCCATGAATGAATGTTGAATTTCATTTGTGTGATTTCCTTTCTCTTTTTTTATTTAACTAATTATCTAATAGGCTTGATAGAAAGTCAAATGAGTATTTTTTATCCAAGTGATATCTTAGGTGAAAATGTAATTAGTCATGTAAAGTTCTAGGTAGTTTTATTTCTTGAAGTATTCTATCGTAGGAAGAAAAATGACATTTTTTTCTTTTAAAAATTTTAAAAGATTTAATGCACTTAAAAGCACGAACCTTGATATCATTTTCAATTAGAAACCCTTTTAAATATGTCTTTAATGAATTTGAGTTATAATTAATGTTAATTAAAATAAAAGTATTAAATTAGAGTTATAGAAACAGAAATACAGGAAGCGTTATGGTCAATTAATAGTTCAAATATTGATAAACTAAAGATT
The DNA here is from genome assembly GCF_050409405.1 of Facklamia sp. P13069. Lineage (NCBI taxonomy): Bacteria > Bacillati > Bacillota > Bacilli > Lactobacillales > Aerococcaceae > Facklamia > Facklamia sp. P13069. The sequence continues at coordinate 12,831 of NZ_JBNUPN010000016.1, forward strand.
CTAATATCTTTACCCTTGCGGAGCTCCTTTAGTAAATGCTAAATTCTTTAATAAATAGCTGAAAAAAAATTATGAAAATATATCTCAGTGGTAATAGGGGAGCTTTTCAGCTTCTTTAAATACCTTTATTAAAGAATACATCCCAATAGAAATTATAATAGCATTTAATTCAGACCATATTTTTAAGAATACACCTTTCATCAAGAGAATTTAAACAAGTTTTCAGAATCTGCGGAGATAGTTGTGTATATTATTGTTTAGCTATCACATAACCAACCTTAAGACCAGATGTATTCGCAAGTTTGACTATATGTTCTAATACGTAAAGACAGCGAATTCTATATTATTAAGTGAGTAAATCACATAATAAATAAAAATTAAATAAAAACTTGACAAATGACTTTGGGAACATTATTATGAACGTATAGATTGTATGCGTTTTCTTATTTTGTTAGTTTCTTGTTATGTTATTTTATAAGTTAAGCATACAATCAAAAAAAGGAAGGAGAATTGTGATGAATGAAAGTAATTCAAAAGAACAAATTCAATTAGATTCAGAAAAAGAACAAATTTTGATTGAAAAGATTGAACAAAATTCTAGTACACCATCATGGTGCATCTGTTATAAAAAATGTTAGAAATATAGATTTTGAAATAGACTAAAGAAAGATTCTTTAGTCTATTTTTTAGGGGGGAAATAGTTTGTATTGCACAAATAAATATATAAACTTAACTATTACAGATGATAAAGAAATTACATATTTTGATGGTTTTGAAAAATCTATTAACTCTCAAAATAATGACATAATAATTCAAATATTAAAATGGTTTGAATTTCCACGTGATAAAAATGATCTTCCAATAATTAAAAATATACCTAATGAAAGAATAGAAAACTATTTAAAAGAGTTAATTAAATCTAATATCATTATAAATGATAAAAAAAATCTGACTAAACGGAATGAGTTCTTTTATGAAACATATTCAAGTACCTTAGATATCAAACATCTTGTAAACCGAAAAAGAATACTTATTATAGGATGCGGAACTATTGGGACTAATGTTGCAGTTTCTTTAGTTAAAATGGGTTTTAAGAATATTATATTAATTGATGACGACGTAATAACGCTCCATTCCCTAGACTCCCAAATTGTTTATACTGGATTAGATAAAGGAAAATTAAAAGGTGTAGTTTTAAAAAATCATCTTGAAAAAATTTCACAAACAGCCAAAATTAAATATATGAATTGTAAAATAGAAAATATTAGAAATTTATCAAATTTATTTATGGAAGAAAAGTTTGATATTATTATAGATTGCTTTGATGAAAAAAGCACAAATCTTCAATTGGACTTGATAGATTTTTCTAAAAATATGAATATTAATTATATAACAACAGGTTATTATCAAAATTTATTATTTGTTTGGGACATAGCAAGTGAATTCAATAAAGTTAAAAATTATTTTTTAGAAAATTCTTATGAATCTGAAAAAAGAAAAGTTTTTTCTTTAAATAAAGGGGTAATTGTAGATTCACAGATTATTTCTGGATTAATTACTAATCAAATATTAAACAGAATTATATATAACGATAATGATAATAAATTTTTGTGCTTTGATAAAAAAAATAATGTTTTAACAGATTATGGAAGATATATAAAGTCAGAGTATCAAAATTTTTTAGAACTATTAGAAAAAAAAATAAATGACTTAATATCTCAAAATGAAATAGAATTGTCTCTAAAAAAAATTAAACTAAATGAAAATATTGGATATAAGAAATATGATGTGATTCAATTTCTTAAATTTGTTGAATTAATTCAATATACTCAAAAATTTGAATTTGATATTAATAAGAATATTTCAAACACTTTAAATGTTTCAAATACATCAAAGAATTTTATGAAAAAAATGGATGTTTTCCAATCAATAACAAATCATATGTATCAATTATCTGATTGTTCTATTTCCGACAATTTACTTAGTGATATTGATTTAGTAAGTGTATATTCAATAAAAAAAATTCAGCATAATATTCATAACTTTATCTCAGAAAATAAAGATAAGTTTTTTCAAGTGTATAACACAAGAGATAGTAAAATTTCTAATGATTTCTATCTTATACAAGGTATATCCGAAAAAATATTTATCAAACTGAAGAAAGAAATAAAAAATATATCTAAAGATGAGTATTTTTTACTAAAATCACAAGTATTAAATAATAAGAGAGTAAATAAAAATAATATTAAAGAAAAAGATTTTTTTGATTTCAGGAGACAAGATAGTTATTACTTTGGTAGCAAGAACAAGGCTATCGATTTTATTTATCTCTTATTAAATTCTATTAGAAATGATTTGGGTGACAAATTTCTTAATGCGTATAAAAATAATGACATTATAGTTGATAATTATGCTGATGGTAGTGTTGGAAAATGTATTTATTTAACAAACACAAAGAAAACTCTAGTTTATTCTACATTTGACGGGACATATGAATCAGTTATAAGACTACTTCATGAAATTGGACATTTTTTTTCTAATGATGAAATGAAAACATCTTATTTTTATGAAGAACTTTCTATAATTAAAAATGAAATTTTAGCAGAATCTATATTTATTAATATTTTAAAAATTAAAAATATTGATAAATTCCCAACTGAATTAAATAAATTGCAAGAAGTAATTAGATATAAATTTGAAAGGGATTTACTATACATTTTAGATTTAGCCATATTTAAAGAAAGATTAGATTGTGAAACTAATTCAAAAAAACCTCTAACAACTGATATATATAAACAAGTATTTGATTCTTTGGATAATTTGGATCCAGAGTATGTAGAAATGAAAAATAGAGAATATTTTGTTTATAACTATTTAGCTAATTACAGTTTGTATTTACCAATAGAATTTATAATCAGTGATTTAATTGTATCCATTGTATCCATTAAGTATGGAGAAAAAATTTTTAAAGATATAGTTAATGGGGTAATCATTAGCAATGATTGGATAGAAAATGTTTTTTCAATTGAAAGTATTATAGATTTAATGAAAATTAGTTTTTAATAATGTATATATTAATAAATGATCGGAAGGTACTATATTGAAAAAAAATAGATTTAAACTAACGATACTACTCACACTAACCCAATTAGGTAGTGGAACTTTATCTTTTATACTATCCTTAAAGATACTGCAGCAAAATAAAAGCGCAACTGACTTTGGAATAGTAGTTATGGTTAGTGCTATATTTAGTATTTTAACATCTTTAATATCTGGTAAATATATTGATCGCTTCCCTAAAAAAAACATGATGATCGTTGCTCAATTTCTGAGTATAGTAGGATTAATCCTTTTTATTTTCGGAACAGGATTTAGCGACAAAATTAATTTATATTGGGTGATCGCTCTTTCAATAATCCTTCAAGTGAGTGATTCAATTTTTACCACTACTTTAATGACAAGTGCTGTCAATATTGTAAATAAGGAAGAAGAGTTAGATGAATTCAATTCAATTGTTGAATCAATAAATGGGATCTGTGCCTTAATAGCACCGTTTATTGCATCCTCTATCTTTATTTTCCTAAAAATAGATAGCTTCATATTTTTAGAAATATTTTTTGAGCTATTTGCCGTATTACTAATACTTAATTTACCGCTGCATGATTCCTTAATTGAAGAAAACTATGATGATCGTGATAGCGATTATAGTTTAAACTACGTACTAAAGTATGCTTGGAAAAATAAACTTATTCTAATACTAAGTTTAAGTATGTTAAGCATCAATTTACTTTTAGGATCACTTTCAATAGGCCTACCCTACTTAATATTGTCTTACTTTGAGAGTAAAACAATATTTATCGGTATCTTTCAAATAACATTACCAGTTGGAATGATGCTGGGAGCTATCATTTATCCTAAATTAAATTTTAAAAAACCCTTCTATAACCCAATTATAAAATCGTGGTTCCTATTAGCTCTATCTGTTATTCTACTAGGATTTACCATACTTATTTTTTCAAACCATTTTTGGGCATTATCAATTATATCCTTCATTCTTATTACTATCGCTGGTTTCAGTATATCAATAGGAAAAATACCCTTATTAGGATATTTTCAAAAAACAGTTCCTCAAAAAATTCAGGGGCGCTTATTTAGTTTGCTAGATGTCATGATAGAGTCGAGTATTCCTTTAGGGGCGGGTATATATGGACTATTATTCGACAACTTTAATATATATACAATATTTATCTTTTCTGGATTAATTTTAATTATTTTTATTAAAATATCAGAAAAAAAATTGAGAAAGCTAACTATAAGCATGAATGATTAATTAAAGAATAATTAATCTTTAATCACTTACAGAATAGTAATCATCATTTCAATACTGTTATAAGAGAAGGTTCGTTTAAGTATTATTTGAGCGACGCCCACTATTTGGATTGCAACTTATTGTGAAAGATCAACTATGAATGTTATTTATAAATTTAATTCAATCAAGAGCTGAGTCAGTAGCTTGACTGATTTACTATTTAGATAATATCTTTTAAAGCAATTAAGTTGAATTTAAACAATAAATCTCTTTGTCCAATGTAGTCTTACTAAGGAAAAATTAAAAATAATGAATTTGATAATTTTTACTCTAATTAACAAACTTTTAAAATAGTAAATTCTGTAATAAGAATTGAATTTTTTAGGGGATACTCATTCTTACTCTCGTATTCTTTCGAAGTATGATTCCCCTTTCCACTTTCTAATTTTTCGAATTAATTTTATTTGAAATCAATCCGATGTTCTACTAATAATCGTAATTTATATACTATTTTATTCGACATTATTATTTCGGATTTTCTTTGTTATACATGGATTACTTAAACTAAGTAAGTTCTCTAAAGATTATGCAAGTATCGAATTAACTCTCTCTTGGATGATATGAAGGACCATCCTTCAGACGTATACTTACCCTCTGACTTAGACACTTCAGACTCATTGTTATTTTCTTCAATCGCATAGCTGCAGCTCAAAGCCTCTGTATAGAGTGATAAGATATTAAAAAATTGTCCTATGCAATTTTTTTAGATAAATAGTGTTTAATTCATGTGGATATATCTTTGATTCTTTAAATAATTAAAAGGCCCCCGTTATGAGGCCTTCAAATTTCAATATTGTTTACCTATGGGTTTACTTTACGAATCTTGCATAATTAACTTTTGAAAAATCAACAACAATTTGATTACCATTGATATCTTTTATAATATCTGGTTGTTTAGAAATAATAAGTTTCATTATTTTTCGAAGAGCACGTTCATCATCAGATCTTGATTCGAGTTCCATCATGACTGTTAAACTAGAACCATGATTGAAAAAGAGTTCAATTTTTCTATTTTTCACTCTTTCATCTCCTCTCCTATTTAATGTCTCTACTATACCAATCTCCACCTCTTTCGTATAGGGTAGATAAGAAAGGAGATACTCATGGTATTGCGAGACAATAAATTAATCATACCCCTCTATTAGCCAAACTCTTTAAACTAAGAACATTACTAACATTATATATAATTTATTAAGCCCAGTTGAGTATAGATTTCACCTTACTTTAAGAAAAAAATAATTTTTAGGTTTTCTCTTAAAAAGTTAGAGCTATCAAAACATCGTTCTCTTAGTAATTTAACTTTATTCGTTTGGTTTTTTTGATTTAATGGAATTAATAAATTTTTTTCAAAAGTCAAGTCCATAATATTGTGTAAAATAACTTAGTACAATGTTCATCACCATTAAAGCCTCATATAAGCCCTTGAAGAAGTAATCCATTCTTCGTGGATGTGCATTAATACAGAGCCAATTAATCGATTAGCTGAGTCGACATTTGGAAAGATTCGTACCACTTTCTTTCTACGACGTACTTCTTGATTCAATCGTTCTTCAATCTTACAAATATCAGATAACAATATTTCTCTTCCAAATTCTAGAACGATCTTCTTTTGATCAGATGACTCAATAGAGGTTTTAAGAAAATCCTCATTTCTAAAATCAACAAAACCTAGTAAACTACGTTTCATGGTGACTTTAATTGAAACGGGCTTTCTATAAAAATCTCCTAATCTCTTTTGAATGAGATCTTCCTTTTCTAGCTCAAACTGTTTTGAAGTTTGGCTAATATCCACTATATGTTTCTTGCCTATTAGACCGTGTGTTTTAATGTTTTGTCTTTAAGCAAATAAAAAATAAAGTTTTCATCTTCATTTAAAATATAAGCGTTAAATACACCATCATTCCAACCCACTAAATCAATATCATAAAAACCACCTATATAAGAAGAATCAAGCTCTGGTTTATTTTGATCAAGGGAAATATCTTCTAATTCGTTTGTATAGTCTATTAATGTATCCACACTCATTGCAAAAAGTTCAGAAAGCTTTTTAAGATTTGTAATATCCGGTATGCCATTATTACTTTCCCACTTAGCTACTGCTGAACGTGAAACATTTATTTTTTCAGCCAATTCCTCCTGACTGTATTCTTTTTTTCTTCGTAATTCTTTTATTTTATCGCCTAGTTGCATCTTATCACTCCTATTGATCTTTTATAGTTATAGTCAATCATAAAAACTCGCATTATCAAATATACTATCAAGAACTTTAGTGTTACTTTGAGTAACAAGTCCTTATACTTATTAAGATATAGTATAACTCTTCAGTATATCAGCATTTCTTGGAAGTTGTTTTTAGCTAAGAAGGAGCCTGTGATAAAATACGAACTCCTTTCCTCTTTTCTTAAAAATAATTATACGAAAATTATTCTATACATAAAACTACCACCCGTGAAATGATACCAAGAATCCGTCATGTAACTCTAATTTTTGAAAGTACTCAAAAGATAGAAAGCCTAATTTTTATTTCAAAAAGCTAATTCAAATAAAAAAGAATGGTATTAAAAAAGGGGAAGAAACGCTAAGTTTCTCCCCCTTTCATTATTTACTCAATAATTGGATCATTTCTTCATACTCTGGGTACTGTTCGATCAGTTCATGGTAACGAAACAACTCAAAATCCTCAAACTCAAATCCTGGTGAAACCATACACGATACGAGCGAAAACCCATCTTCAACGGTTGAGCCAAAGATTGTCCCTTTAGGAACACGATATTGTAGTACTTGACCTTGCGCAACAGCTAGTCCTAAAGTAACATTTGTATAATCGCCATCTGGAGAAATCATATGCACGGTCAATGGCTGTCCGTAATGATAGTACCATATTTCATCAGCAGTTAAACGATGAAAATGTGAGGGGTTTTCTTTTTCCAATAGAAAATAGATACTAGTGAACAGAGAACGTTCTTTCCCATTTATTTTTAGTTTGTCTTGTGATCTTTCAACTTCGCAATAATAGCCACCTTCCGGATGAGCTTCCATATCCAAAGCTTTTATCCATTCTTCCATTGATTGATTCATAATAATCTCCTAACATTTTATACTATTTTAGCATAGGGAGTGTAAGGGTCTAAAATTCTTATCCACTTTAAGCAGCCTTGTAATTAGTAAACTTTCTCGATTTTGCTAGCATCTTACCGGATTACTTAATCTCATTCGAATAAACGACCCGATACAAAGCTTCTTTAACCTTATTGAATTGCTCTTGATCCATTGCTTCTGGATAAGTCATCAATAAAAGCGGAATCGCATTTTTCCCTTCTTCTAATGGAGGTTGCGTGTAGTCATAAGCATTCAACTTAAAATCTAAACGCTGATAAAAATTTATTCTTCGTTTAGTGATATTGTCTTCAGGCTTTTCTACCTCTAAGACTATTTTTTTATCAGCTTCATTTAAGAAAGTATTCAAAAATTTACTGCCATAATTTCTACCTCGGAAACTGTCATCTATGGCAAAATGTTCAATAAATACATATTCTCCAATATCCCAAAAAGATATAAAACCTACTACTCTACCGTCATCTTTTAAGGCTTTCATTTGATAATTAGGATTTTTCAATATTTCTAATTGTAAGTTTAAACTTCTTTTTTCATCTTCAGGAAAAGAGCTTTCATAGATATTCCAGATTGCAGTAAAATTTTCCACTATAAATCCTCCGTCAATTTCGTAACTATTTTTTTCGTATTATTACAAGCATAGCAAAGTTTACAAAACTTTTCATAGGCTATCAAACCATAAAACAAATTCTTCCTTAAATAAAAATAGTGATTTCCATAAGCTAAATCTTTAGGCAATCTTCTAGAAGTTAAAAAACTTTGTCATAGCTATTAGTTTATACTTTACTTAGTCAACATCTATTTTAAGTTAGCAAATAAAAACACTGTCCTGATCGAGCTGTTTTAGTCTTAGGTTCCACTCATGAAGAGCTATAGTTTTTTTAGTGAGCCCATTCAATGCTAGGTCTTTATACTTCCTTAAAAGGCTACTTGCATTTAATTTATTGCTATTAAAATAATCAGCTACTCTAATATAACCCCCAAAAGTGAGTTTGATAGCTCTATCTTTGGGGGGCATCTCTCCTATAAAGATCTTTATATTATTAATTTTATCGATTTCTTATACTAGTTTCTCTTTAAACAAAACTTAAAGTATGCTGAACATTTACTTGCTAGTCAACTGCTTATTGCTAGCTAAAAAACATCTCATTTCATAATCTTTTTGATCCATTTTATACTTGTCTTATAAGGTGGATAACGGAAAGGAAGATCAAGCCAATTACTTTTTTTCAAGATGCTTTTACTATGAGAAAAGGTGTCAATGCTGTTTTTGCCATTATAGCTGCCCATTCCGCTTTCTCCCACTCCACCAAAGCCCATATAAGGAGTCGCTAGGTGGGTTACTGTCTCATTTATTGCTCCCCCTCCGAAGGAAACCTCCGTTAAAACCTTTCGCTCAATATCTTTCTCTTTTGTAAATAAATACAAAGCTAAAGGCTTTGGACGTGCCTTAATATGATCCATCGCTTCATCTATAGTCTTATAGGTGATTATGGGTAATATCGGACCAAATATCTCTTCTTGCATAATTGGATCTTTCCAAGAAACATCCTCCATTAATGTGATATTTATTTGGTGTGTTTCATCATTTTTTTGACCCCCGTAAATCACTTTGCCTGTCTCTAGCAGATTAAGTAATCGCTGATAATGCCTATCACTGATTATTTTGGGATATTCAGGATTTGTTTCTGCGTGCTTGCCAAAAAAACCTTCCAGAGTCTTCATTAATTCCTCTGTTAGTTTTTCTTTCACATCTTCTTGAACAAGTAAATAATCTGGAGCCACACAGGTTTGTCCTGCATTTAAAGCTTTGCCCCAAGCAATTCGCTTAGCAGCTATTTTTATATCGGCTGATTTGTCAACAATGGCTGGACTTTTCCCACCTAATTCTAAGACGACTGGCGTCAAATGCTGAGCTGCTTTTTCCATTACAATTTTCCCCACCTGTTTGCTTCCTGTGAAAAAAATTAAGTCAAAATCTTTACTTAACAAAGACTGATTAACTTCAACAGCCCCTTCCACCACCGTCACATAAGCCGGATCAAAGGTATCTGCGATCATTTTTTTAATAATAGCAGACGTAGCCGGTGCAAATTCAGAGGGTTTGATAACAGCAGTATTTCCGGCCGCTAAGGCACCAACAAGTGGCGATAAAGTCAGCAAAAATGGATAATTCCAAGGGGCAATAATCAACACCTGCCCATAAGGCTCTTTATAGACACGACTGACTGATGGAAACTGAGAGATTGGTGTTCGTACACGCTTAGGTTTGAGTAATCTCTTCATGTTTTTTAACATATAAGTGATCTCTTCTAAAACCAATCCAATCTCACTAACATAGCCTTCAAATCCTGCTTTATTTAAATCACTTCTTAAGGCTTCTAATATTTCAAGCTCATAGTCTTCAATCGCTTGATACAATTTTTTCAGCTTAGCAATTCGAAAATCAATTGCTTTGGTCTCTCCACTTGCAAAATATTCTTTTTGTTTTTCTAATACACCACTTGTCTCTTCCATTTTTATCATGCTCCTTCTTAATAAGCTGCTTCTAAAATATCCATAATCCGTTCAGTAGTAACTTGCACTGGGTTCACAATTGTAGCCCCATCATTCATGGCTGTCTTGGCAATCTGTTTAAAATCCTCTTTTTTAACATCGACATCTCGCAAACGGGTCGGTAAACCCGCTATTTTATGCAATTCATTAAGTAAATCTCTGATAGCATTTATTGTACGAGCGGCTCTTTGATCTTTGGGTGTCTGGCTGTATACTTCTGGTCCAGAGAAAGCCAATAAAATTCTAGCATACTCCTCTTTACAAGATTGTGAATGCTTTAAATTCATTTCCATAGCATATGGAAGTAAAATCGCCATCGCATCTCCATGGGCAATTTTACTGATTGATCCACAAGCGTGACCTATCGCATGAACAATGCCTACCATTGAGTTAGAAAAGGATATACCTGCCATTAAGGACGCATTCGCCATGGCTATGCGAGCTTCTTTATTTTTACCATTTTGGACCGCTTCTTTAAGGTGCTTCCCAATTAATTCTATGGCAGCTAAGGCATAAGCAGAGCTAAGTGGATTTTTTTGACAACCCGTTAAGGCCTCAATACTGTGTGTTAAGGCATCGATTCCAGTTGATGCAGTTATTTTCGCTGGAAGTGACGCTGTCATTCGATAATCTAAAACAGCCACATCTGGTAAAAGACTGTATGAAATAAACTCCAACTTTACCTTACGGCTCGTGTCCGCAATCACTGAGACTAAGGTTGCCTCCGAGCCTGTGCCTGCAGTACTTGGCACGACTATCAAAGGATTTAACTTACCACCGACTAGCTCTAACCCCATGAGTTCATTTAAGTCTTTGACTTTTTTAGAAACTAAAACATTTACTCCTTTAGCAGTATCAATAACTGATCCACCGCCAATAGCGATGATACTATCACATTGATGTGTTTGATAGACGTCACTGATTTCCTGGACCACATTTAATGATGAGTCTTGTGGAATCTCTTTGAAGATAGCAGCGATTTCAATATTGGCATCTTCTAAAGCCTCTGTAATAATTTGCACTTGTCCATGCTTTATCAATGACTCATCTGTTAAAATCAAAGGCCTCTGGGCCTCTAAATTCAATAATTCAAATGGGATGTTTTCTAAAGCGCCTTTGCCAGATAAAATCTTGACTGAATTCATAAATTCATAATATTCTGGTATTTTCATACTAATCCTCCTTAAAACACTAAATGAAAGTAGGCTTTGCCTTTGCTGGCTGAAAGCACTGGTTGTTCTTTTAAAATATTTTTGCTAATAAAATTTGGGAAAAGATAAGCTTCTACATAATATAAAATTCGAACGAGAGGCATAGCTTTTAGGAAATCACCTTTAACAATAAAACGATGTTGAGCATAGCCCTGGTGCAGACCTATTTGACCAAGAATTAACATTTGTGCAGCCCGATAACTTTTAAAAATAATCGACAGATCAGCTGGGGCATCCACATGCTTTCCTAAATAATTAAAGCCATCATTTCTTTTTTCAAAGAATACTTTTGTACTAGTGTTTAAAACTGTCAATTCAAACAAGAAACCATCCGCATAGTGTCCTAACTCTTTCTGAATTGCAGGCTCTACTTTAGCAGCAGCTATTAATCCTCTTACTAAAAATTTTAAACCAATTTCTACCATTAATTTTTTCATAACATGCAACCGCCTTTTATAAATTTTGCTTAATTAAATAAGCAATTTAACAATCTGATTCACAGGTATTTCTTCCGTAGCAAATTTCTGTTGAATAATTAAGCCATCTAACAAAGCTAAAATAAGATAAGAGAGGGCGTGATAATCTCTTCCCTGTCGCTTTAATCCTTTTATTAAACTTTTTCGAATGGTCTCTCGCCAGGACTGATAGCGTGTTTCAAACTTTTTAGCCAAGGATTGATTATTAGTAATCGCATCGCTTAAAAGATAAAGATGTAAGGAGCCTCTAGTATCCGCATAGATAATTTTATTAAATAAAGTCTTCAATATTTCTTCTGCATCAATCTCCTCATCAGACTCTTCAATGAATAAAAGTAAGTCTTCTGTCATCATTTCTAAATTTTTTTCTGCCAATTCATAAATGATCGCTTGTTTGGCAGGATAATAATAATAAAGCGTTCCTTTACTAATACCCGCTGCTTCAGCAATTTTACGCAAAGTTGTTTCTTCAATGCCTAATTCACTAATTAAAACTGATGCAATCTCAAGTATATAAGATCGCATATCTTGATTAGAGTTCCCATCACTAATAGATATTTTTGTCATTTATCCACCCATTTCCCGTTCGGTCGACTGACCGATTAATTAGTTTAAGTTTAATTCAACCAGCTTTTAGTGTCAAATATGCTTATTTTAAAGCTACTATGATTAAGAAAAAAGAAGTTATTAAAAGGGAGAGATCCCACAATATAATAACCTTCTAATATAGATAATTACGCTTTTCTTCAGAGCGTAAAATATTTTGTGTAAGCTCCGAATCTTTGTAGAAAAGAGACCTCTCTTATGTAAGATTGTAAAATCAAATAAGCAATCACACAGGAGGTCCCTTATGGAAGTCGTTAGCACAAAATTATTCACAGCACTAGCAGAAGATAAATCTGTTCAAGACCTATTTCGTCAAAACTTAGAAGAAGCGATTAACTTATTACCTGTATGCGAAAGGACAGTCTTTCTTAATTACGAAAAATCGGAAGTCAAAGGCTGCAATGGTTAAGGAACAATTTCCCATGAGAGATCTTTAGAAAAGTATCTATATACCTATGTTTCAAAATTCAATACGAAGTTTTCTTCTAGAATCCATAAGGGATTTGGTCAAGCACAATAGGAACTAAATAAAATGCTAGATGAAATACAAGGAAAAGGTCAAAGCAAAAAAATTCATCCCCTATAGGGGATGACGTATAATGCCTATAATATTATCTAGTTAGAAGATTTTTACTTAATCTTACATTAGCTTACACAATTTATTTGACACTGCCCTATATTTACTACCATACAAAAAAGAATATAGATTTATTTTATCTCAATATAAGACCTACTAAGCATTTCGAACCATAACTTTATTTAAGTTCAACTACTTATGTCTTAAAATACTGATAAATCTATATTCTTATTAAAATACAATGGAGATGAGGGGAGTCGAACCCCTGTCCAAATGTCTCGCCACCAAAGAATCTACGTCAATAGTTGCGTCTATTATTATTTAGCTCCCACATAGCCGACCAACAGGCATTTGTGTTTGCGAGTCTGCTTATCTCTTCTAAGGCTTACAGACGGAAAGACTTAGCGTATCCCACTAATTTGAGACCAGGAACTAACACATGGGCGATGCTAGGCTGATCTTAGCCAGCTGTTTTTAGGCAGCTAAAGCTAAATTGTTATTATTGTTTGCAGTTATATTTAACTGTAGCGTTGGTGAGGTAGTCGCTGCCTACCTGACGCATCCAAGGTTCGAACAACACCTGTCGAAACCATGACACCCCCAATTAAAGGTATAAATACATACTAGCATCTCCATGAGGAAATGTCAAAGAAGGTCAGTCAGCTTTTAGACGAATTATCTTGGACTTCCTACTTAAAGAGTTTGAGGTAATTTTTTGACGGCATTCAGTAAAATTGGCGTCACTAAAATTGAAAAGATCATCTCAGGTACACCATTCACTAACACAATACCACCGAGCACCTGCCATAAACTATCGAGATTGGCTCCACTAATTTGTGAATACTCTGCCTGTTTAAAGAGGCCAATTGCCCCTAAGACGAAAACTGTATTTAAGATTGAACCTAAGGCCCCTGCTATCATATAGCGCAAGCGATCTTGAATTTTATCTTGAGCTTGGTGGGCAAACCATCCAACAATCAAAGGCATAATCATCCGTGGTAAAAGTGAGACTAATGGTGAAGAAAAGACATAAACATACATGGGCGATGTTGGCATAACATAAGCACGAATCAAGGAGTTCAAGCCCCAAAATGCTCCGATAATAAAACCATCTTTAGTGCCTAACCATAAGGTCGCTACAATTACCGTTACATGAATAATAGTAATATTTAATGGGGGTATGGCTATATAGCCTAGAAAAGGTACCCAAGTTTGTAATAAGATAATAGCCATGAAGATACTTAAAATAACTAAGCGTTTAGTTTTCATAGCGTTTTGATTTTGTAATGCTGACACAAACATCCTCCTCATTTAATGAATGGAATGACCATTCTTAATGTAATTGTAAGTGGGTTCACAGAGTCTTTCATCAAGAGTTACCTCTAAATCATATTCATCAAAAAACCATTCGTCATCTTGTTCAATAAAGAAGAGGACCCCATTGGGCGCTTGATAAGTGACTAAAGGGTCTTCTGGCTGAACAGAATCAATGGCAATCCCAAAACCATTGTCAAAAGGGCTCGATCCATAAATTTTTGTTTTAAAGCGAACACCAGCACCTTGGCTAAATCCTATTTCTTCCTTAAACCAATCTGCTGCTTTATTTGTTACTGTTAGTTTCATATGCTTTGTTGCAATCAAATGCAACAACTCCCTCCTCTATAAACTGAATCTATCATATAGCAATTTTTTTATCTGAGCGAGTTTTTTGCTTAATCCACCAAATTATGTTGGAAAGCATATATCGTCGCTTGTGTGCGATCATCCACTTCTAATTTTGATAGGATATTAGAAACGTGGGTTTTTACCGTCTTTAAAGTGATAAACAACTCTTCTGCAATCGCTTGATTGGAATACCCTCTAGCAATCAATCCTAAGACTTCACGCTCACGATTGGTCAAATCATCATGCAGATGGACTTGCCTTTCTTCGGTTTCGCGATTTAGCATCTTTTGCGTAACTTCATCCTGCATCACGCTCTTACCTTGGTAGGTTGAGCGAATAGCCTCGGCGATTTCTTTAGCTGATGAAGTTTTTAGGATATATGATTGAGCTCCTGCTTCAATAGCTGGATATACTTTTTCGTCATCTAAGAAAGATGTCACGATAATAATTTTAGCTTCGGGCCACTCTTGCATAATTTTTTGCGTAGCTTCAATTCCGTCCATGGTATCCATGACTAAGTCCATCAAAATAACATCCGGTCGTAAATCCAGGGCACGATGATAACCTACTAAGCCATTATTAGCTTCTCCCACCACTTCCATATCTTCTTGAATACTTAGATAAGACGAAACACCTAGCCTGACCATTTCGTGGTCATCAACTAATAATACTTTTATCATACACTGACTCCTTTATTTTATAATTTTATTTTTTAAGTTTATAAGGCAACTTAATATCGACAACCGTTCCCTGCCCTGGAGAAGAAATTATCGAAACCGCCCCTCCCATCCCCTTCACTCTTTCTTGGATATTGGTTAAACCATAAGAGCCTGACTTTTTCGATTGAACAGGATCAAAGCCACGTCCATCATCAACAATGCGAATATTTATCATATCCATTGTTTCTCTTAGATAAACATCTAATTTATTTGCTCGAGCATGTCGCATAGTATTCGACACCGCTTCTTGAATAATCCGAAAGAGATGGTCTTCGATTCCCGTTTCTAGTCTAGGATCATCTAATTCCCAAGTCAGTTCTAGAGGTATTTTGGCTTGTAGTTCTAATAGCAAATTATTAATTCCTTGTTGCAGTGATTTTCCTTGTAAGTCAACCGGTCGTAAATGTAAGAGCAAGGCTCGCATTTCAGTTTGAGCATTTCCAATGACCGATTCAATTTTTTCAAGCTTAGCACTTAATTTAGGGTTTTCCTCTTCAGGATAGGATTCAGTAATAGCTGACAACATCATCATAGCAGCAAATAATTGTTGGGATACCGAATCATGAAGTTCACGTGCTATGCGACTACGCTCATGTTCGATAATTTCTTCCTTAGTCTCTTCACCGACAAAGACCGGAGCAGCTGTAAATTCTTGTAAGTCTTCAGTCAAATCAACCAAGCGATTGCGCAGGCGGTTAATATCTTGGGCCAAGCTATAATCTTGTGTATAGAGACTGGATTTACGGTTGGTTTTATTGAAGATCGGATGGTGATATTTGCCTAACAATAACCAATTGATTTTTGCTCGAATCAGTTCATAAGAATCATTTAGTGAAAAGGTAAGATATAAACTATAGATGACTGAGAAGGCAATAATAATAGCTACTACCCAGATAAATAATCGAACGTCCCAGATCTTAATTATAAAAAGGTCTTCAATATTAAAAGCTGGTAGTTGCCATGCACAAAGACCAACCACAAAAAAACAGATCAGCAATGTAATAATTAATTGATTGAGTAAGATACGAATCCATAACCGTAAATTCATAAAATAATCACCTCTACATCTCCTATAAAGCTTGAAATAATAACATTTAATTTGCGGTTAGCCTGTTGATAATCGGGACTACGCCATTTAAAGTTTTCCAATGTTAATACATAGTCTTGAGATTCAAATAAAACATTGCCACTAATTAAAGATATATTCATTTTCAAGCCAATATCCCTCGGAATGATTAAACGAACACGGCCAAACATTTTTCGAATGACTACCGTATGCTCACCTGCTGGAATGAGGGTATTCCCTAAATCAATAATAGAATTTCCACCAAAATATACAAGATTAATATCATCCCACTCATATGAAGTCTTGGTTCCTTCTTCTCGCATATCAAAAAGAGAGCGATATTCTAAGATTGTTCGCTGCTGGTCTTGTGGTTGAAGCAGTTTAATCCCGTAATAACTCTCAGACTCTTTAGGGGCTGGATGTAAAACACTCTCCGAAAGATTACCCATTTCATGGATATGCTCTTTTTTAAAGACAATTAAAGCGAAAAAGATGGTTAAAAGAAATAGCCAGAATGATTTGGTTAAAACAATCGTCATAATAACCAAAATCAAACCCAATCCTAAAATCAATCGGTTCAACCAATAGCGCTCTATATAAAGGCTCAAACTGATGAGCAAAAATCCTCCTGCAAATATTCCAAGAAAATGCCAATCTGTAAGTAATTCTAATATAATTAAAAAGATACAAAGAATCATCGTGAGAAAAATACGTTTGCGAAAGAAGTCTTTCATTGGAATACCTCCCTTCTGTTAAGTCATTGCTATTATTGCATAAAAGATAAACTGAAAAAAGATAATACTTTGCTTATCTTCCATCTATTATAGCAAACAAATCCTAGAAAAAGGCATAAAAAAAGACCCCCAAAAGGAGTCTAACTGTTGGATAAATTATGCCTTAGCCACCTTAGTAATTTCCACATCAAATGAGCCGCCCGGTGTTTCAATAGTTACTTTATCACCCACTTTATGGCCTAATAGAGCTTTGGCCATTGGCGAATCGTTAGAAATCTTATATTCCATTGGGTCTGCTTCAGCAGAGCCAACAATGGTATATGCTTCTTCAGGACCATCAGGCAATTCGTTAAAAGTCACGGTACGACCCAATGTTACTTCATTAGCCGCAACATTTTTATCATCAATAATTTCAGCAAAGCGCATCATATTTTCTAATGTTGAAATACGTCCTTCAACGAAAGCTTGTTCATCTTTTGCTGATTCATATTCTGAGTTTTCAGAAAGATCACCAAAAGACCGGGCTACTTTAATGCGTTCAATAATTTCAGCTCGTTTATTTACTTTTAAATCTTCTAATTCAGCTTCAATTTTTTTCTTACCTTCTAGGGTCATTGGATATGTTTTATCTGCCATCTGTTAATACTCCTTCAAATTAATTAATAATTGTGTTAATTTTAGTAACTAATAAATCTATGGCCACATGATTATGGCCGCCTTCCGGGACAATAATATCTGCATAGCGTTTAGTTGGCTCAGTAAATTGATGATGCATCGGCTTGACAACTGTTTCGTACTGTTCAAGAACAGATTTTACAGAACGTCCTCTTTTAATGACATCGCGTTTAATTCTTCTAGAAAGGCGAATATCATCTTCCGTATCGACATATATTTTAATATCACATAAGTCACGAATCATTTTATCTTCAAAAATTAAAATCCCTTCTAAGATTAGCACGTCACGTGAAGCTTCTCTACGTGTTTCAAGTGAACGCGTGTAGTTCACAAAATCATAAATAGGGACTTCAATTGTTTCACCTCTTATAAAAGCTTGGATATGTTCAAAAAATAAATCATTGTCAAAAGCAAAGGGATGGTCGTAATTCGTCTTTAATCTTTCCTCAAATGTCAGATGGCTTTGGTCTTTATAATAATTATCTTGTGCTAAGACCAAAACGGACATCTCAGTAAACTGTTCTAATATTCGCTTGCTAACACTTGATTTACCAGAACCTGATCCACCAGTGACACCGATGATGATGGGTCTATCCCCCATTACTTCACTCCCTTAATTGACAAATACATAAAGAAAGCAACCACCCAATAAGAGGTGATTACTTGCTTTCTATTGAACTTGCTCAAAACTATACTTAAGAAAATAACATATAAATTAGCTGAATGCAAGCCATTTCATATTATTTCTTTTTTAGTATTCAAATGCTTGTTAAAAGTTTCATTTGTTGTTCTTGCTATTCTTCTTCTAATTCTGCATTTTCTTGACTCGCTTCTTTTTTTGCTTCATCAAAGAATGGTTGAACGTATTGTTCTACTAAGGCACTATGCTCAGCTTCTGTTGCAGAATAATAGATTTTGCCTGTATTCATATCTGCGACAAAGTAATAGTTATCTGAATAAGTTGGATATATAGTCGCCATAATCGATGATAGAGAAGGACTATTAATCGGTCCTACTGGCAACCCGCTATGTTGATACGTATTATAAGGCGAATCTACTTCTAAATCTTCATAAGTAACCAGCTCTTTATGCTTGCCAAGTGCATAAATAACCGTAATATCACTTTGTAGAGCCATTTCAATGTTTAGACGGTTGAAGAAAACTCCTGCAACTAAGGCGCGATCTTCATCAGTCGATGCTTCTCGTTCAACAACCGAAGCCAGACTCAACAACTGGTGATAGTTTAACCAAGTATTGCTAAGGTCTTCTTGCAATTTCTGAAATTCAATATTAGCTTTTCCAACCATATTAATGATTAAATCATCAGCCGTCATGCCAGCAATATAATCATAAGTAGCTGGGAAAAGATAACCTTCTAAACGATATTTTAAGCCTTCAATCTCAGATAGTGGTTGAATCAAGCTTGGAAAACGCCTTAACAAGTCTTCAAACAGCTCTTCACTTTGAACACGATCAATAAAAGTATCAGCTTCAATTGGTGTTTGTTCAGCCACTACTTGTGCAATATCAGTTATTTGCATGCCTTCCACAACAGTCAGTGTGGTATCAATATCTTCTTGGATTGGTTCGCCACCTTCCTTTAAAGTTGCAATCAACTCTTCTGCATTCATATTAGGCTTTAATTGATAATAGCCTGCTTGAAAGTCACTAGCTCCTTTAAATTTCATAAACAAATTAAAAATTTGACTATTGTTAACCAGTTTTTCATCTTCTAAAATTTGTGCAATATCACTAGAAGTCGACCCGATGGGAATCGTCACTTCGATTGCCTCAGAACTATTGGCATCCACCGGCCCTAAATCTTTATCCAGTTTCCAATAAATGAATAAGGTGCCTACTACGATAATAATCAAAAATATCCAAAGAATGATTTTAATTACTCGATTGGTCCAAAGTAATTCTTTAACATGCATGGTTTCATTTACTTTTGCATCTTCTTGTATTCTATTCCAATCTATCTTCATACTTCCTCCTAATAGCCTAATGTTGTAAGCATTATAGCAAATAACACAGTAAATAACTATCCTGACCTAATTAATGAATGATTAAATTAATGTTTCAAGCTTCATGATTTTATAAGAGAAAAAGCTCTTGCCGATTTCATCAATCGGAAAGAGCTTAGCTTTCTTAACTATTCTTCTTCATCTGCCAAAAATGTATTTAATACTTCGTCAATCATGTTCCATTCTTCTTCAGTTTCGATCGCTTGTAAATCACCAGAAGTCCCATCTGGATTTTCTTTATAGGAGTAAGCTTGAATTTCTACTTCTTCTTCTTCATTTGCTCCAGCTGGATAAATAAGGACATAGGATTTATTATAGTCTTGTGAATCAAAGGTGAATAGAATTTCATATAACGATTCGTTGCCTTCTTCATCGACAACAGTAATGTAGTCAATTTCTTTTTCTGCGTGTTCATGATTATGTTCTTCTACCATCTTAACACCCCTATTTCTTATAATCTAAGTAATTTTGTAAAATCATCACTGCCGCTAATTTATCAATTACTTTTTTGCGTTTTTTACGTGAGACATTCCCTTCTTCAATCAGCATCCGTTCTGCTTGAGAAGTAGTCAATCGCTCATCTTGATAAATAATTTGACAGTCTGGGACAATTTTATGCAGTTTTTCACCAAATTTTTGGGAAGCCTCTGCTCTTGGTCCTAATGTATTGTTCATATTTTTTGGCAAGCCAATAATGACTTTATCTACTTTATACTCTTCGATGAGTTCTTGAAGACGTTGATAACCAAAGTTATCCGATTCTTCATCAATCGGTATAGTTTCGATTCCTTGGGCTGTCCAACCCATTAAGTCACTAATAGCAACCCCTACCGTTTTAGAACCCACATCTAAGCCCATGCTGCGATTTCCAATTGGCATGAACTAAGACTCCTTCTTAGTTAGATAATACTTGACTAATTTTTCGACAATTTCATCGCGTTCATGACGACGAATGAGGTTACGCGCATCATTGTGACGTGGAATATAAGCCGGGTCACCTGATAAGAGATAGCCCACAATTTGATTGACTGGATCATACCCCTTCTCCTCCAATGCGCGATAGACAATCTCTAAGCTCTCGCGAACTGTATGTTGGTTTAAATCATCTAACTTAAAGAGTATTGTTTCATCTAATGATTGCATAGATGTATTCACCGAACCTTTCTTAATCTCATCAACTTAATACATCCCTAGTTGATTTGTTAGCTATTATCTCCAGTTTACCATAAACCCCTATAAAAAGGCTCTTATTGTGCTTTATTTATAGCTTTTTCACTATTAAAATTGTGTTTCAGGCTAGATCAGTCTATTCTCAATCTCTTGCGGCACTGCTTCTAATAACTGAGGAATAGCCGCTGGATTTTTACCCCCTGCTTGCGCCATAGTCAAACGACCTCCTCCACCACCTTTAATATGTTTTGCTAATGGTTTTATTAAATCTCCCGCATTAATGCCCTTAGCCACTGTTTCTTGATCGACTAAAACTAACAGATTAGCTTTTCCCTCATGAGAAGTGGCTAAAACAAGGATATTAGAAGCAGCTTTTTCTCGCCATGTATCGCCTAAAGATCTTAAAGAATCCATATTTTGATTGTCTACGCTGGCTGCAATAAAGCTAATGTCTTTAACTGTTTGAACATCATCAAAGATTTCATCTGAAGCTTCCTGCATTAAGCGTGCAGTCAAGGAGTCGATTTCAGATTGCTGTACTTTAAGATCCTGTTGTAACTGTTCAATCTTGCTTAACAGTTGATCACTTTGGCTAACTTTCAATTGATTTTGAACTTCTTTTAGTAGCGATTCGTTCTTTTGATAGTTGGCGATAGCTGCTTGACCTGTTAAGGCTTCAATGCGGCGCAATCCTGCTCCTATACCACTTTCAGCCATTAATTTAAAGGTTCCAATCTCATTAGTATTGTTAACGTGAGTTCCTCCACACAATTCGATGGATTCATTGCCTACATTAACTACGCGAACAATTGACCCATATTTTTCACCAAAGAGTGCCATGGCTCCCATTGCTTTTGCTTCATCAATTGGCATTTCACTTATGTCAACATTAATAGCGTTTTCAACCATAAAGTTTACATAGGATTCCACTTGTTTAAGTTCTTCGGCTGACATTTTACCAAAATGTGAAAAGTCAAAACGTAAGCGATCTGGCCCCACATACGATCCTTTTTGATTAGCGTGGTCCCCTAAAACTTCTTTTAAGGCCTTATGTAATAAGTGAGTAGCTGTATGGTTTTGATTGGTCCTCATTCTGGCTTGACGGTCAACTGTCAAAGTATAAGACTGTTCGCGATTTAACGGCATTTCCAATGTTTTCACCTTATGCATAAATTGACCATGAGGACTCTTTTGAACATCTAGGACCTCTGCCAGCATTTGATCGCCATCAAAAACCCCTCCTAAATCGGCTACTTGTCCCCCCATTTCGGCATAAAAAGGTGAGCGGTTAAAGAATACAATCCCTTCACTATTAGCTGGTAATTGGTCCACTTCTTGGTCATCGACGACAATATATTTCAATGTCGCATCTGAACTTAATTGTTCATAACCCACAAAATCAAACTCATAGTCAATAGCTTGTAGAGTTGTCGATTGGATCGCCATCGATCCTTCATCTGTACGTGCGGCACGGGCTCTTTCTCTTTGTTCTTCCATGGCTGTCTCAAAACCTTCAATGTCTACTGTTAGCCCTTCTTCATCAGCCATTTCTTGCGTCAATTCAAGTGGGAAACCGAAGGTGTCATATAAATGAAAAGCCCTGTCTCCATTAATAACCGTTTGGCCTGCTTGACGAACCGCATTGATCACTTGATGAAGTTGGACTTCGCCTTCTTCAATTGTTTCATGGAAACGTTGTTCTTCTTTTAAAAGTACTTCTTTAACAAAGTTTTCTTTTTCGATGAGCTCTTTATAAGGATCACCCATCATAGCCACAATAATTGGCACTAAATCTGAAATAAACAGATGATTAATTCCTAATTTACGACCATGCATAACTGCACGACGGATTAAGCGTCTTAAGATATAGCCGCGTCCTTCGTTAGAAGGTAAAGCTCCATCAGCAATAGCAAAGGATACCGCACGGATATGATCAGCAATAACTTTAAAAGAGGTATCTGTTTTTACATCATCACCATAATTGACAGTTGTCAATCTACCAATTGCTTCAATGATCGGCATAAATAAATCTGTTTCGAAATTTGTCGGAACATCTTGCATGACCGAGGCCATCCGTTCTAAGCCCATACCTGTATCAACGTTCTTGTTAGGCAAGGGTTGGTAGCTTCCATCTGGCATATGATTGTATTGTGAGAATACTAGATTCCAAATTTCTAAGTAACGTTCATTTTCTCCTCCTGGGTACATTTCAGGGTCATCAGCTGAAAGGTTTTGATAATTTTCCCCTCGGTCGTAGAAGATCTCTGAATCGGGACCACATGGTCCGGCACCAATATCCCAGAAATTATCAGCCACAGCCACAATATGATCTTCATCTAAACCACATTTTTCTATCCAAATCTGCTTAGTTTCTTCATCTTCGGGATAATAGGTAACATATAGGCGGTTGGGATCAAAATTCAACCATTTTTCTGAAGTTAAAAATTCCCACGCCCATTGAATGGCTTCTTCTTTAAAGTAATCCCCTATGGACCAGTTACCTAGCATTTCAAATAAAGTATGGTGTCGTGCAGTCACACCAACGTTTTCAATATCGTTGGTACGAATACACTTTTGAACATTGGCAATCTTGGGATTGTCAGGAACTTCAGTTCCATCCATGTATTTCTTCAAAGCAGCAACCCCTGAGTTAATCCATAACAGCGTTGGATCGTTAATTGGAATGAGGTTAGCTGAGGGAACGATTTGATGATTTTTCTCTGCAAAAAAATCTAAAAACATCTGACGTATTTCTTTACTCTTTAATGGTTTCATGCCGCATTCTCCTTCAATAAAAATAAAGAGTCATTATATGCAAGGGCGCTTAACCACGGTACCACCTTGCTTATAATAACTCTTGGTTATCTTCTTAAGTGACTGTTAACGCCAGCAAAACGCCAATCTTTCGAATGGTCCGTATGAGGGAGCATCAATGTCTTGATTACTTGCACCAAATGTAATCTCTCTAGAATGACCTGACATGTCCTCTACCTTTAGTAATATAGCAATTTTTATAAAAAAGGTCAATCCTGAATAAAAAAATCTTGCCAGTTAGTATATAATCATTAATAGAAAGTTTTTCATTGAAAAGTAGGTGATCGTACGATAAATTCTTTAGTAAAAGCCTAGGCATCCATAACACCTTTAGAAAATCAAGGAATTGAAGAAAGATAGAAGTTGTAACAAGTTATATAATTAATCTTGAGGACCAGTTATTAAATTAAAATTAGCTAAATAATATTTATAAAAGGTGGTGAAACTTATGAATAAAGATAATCACAAGAAAGATTTAAAAATTGAAAACATTTTGAAAATCTTTCCAATTATAGGCATGATTGGCGTAATCATAATTATATCCGTCTTGCTATCAGGCTTGCCTAAGTCTAATCCACTTTTTTCGATTGGATTGTCCTTAGGGTTAGCTTTACTTTTTATTTCAACAGTAGTGTATATTGCCACATGGCTGATGGAAATAAATTTAGCTTATAGTAGAAAACAATATTCTCTGATGGCCATCTTGATAATCGTCGGCATCCTTTCTGTTTTATTTGAAATTATAATCAATAGATAATGCGATTGAAGTTTTAATTATCAAAACCCCCTAAAGAAACATTCTTTAGGAGGTTTTGCTAGTTACTATTAAAATCACACTAAGAAAGCTTTATTACTATACAAAATCTTCCGGCTTGAGTCCTTCCATGCCAATCATGGGATCGACTTGCCAGATGGTTTGGTCATTTAAGACAAAGCTTGCTTTTGACATTTTGCTTTCTGCTACTTGAGTAACACTTGCTGTATCATCCTCTTGCTTTTTGCTTTTTGTCAGCTCTCGCTTCTTTGCTTGCTCAGTCAAGTTTAATTGTAAGTATTCAGCTAATTTGGTTTTGCGTTCTATTTGAACTTGTGAAACCGCCTTATTAAAACTTTGAGGGTTCCCTACCATGACTAAGGATTTGACCGCCCTTGTCACAGCAGTATAGATGATGTCCCTTCTTAACATGCGTGAATAGCGATCAACCAATGGTAAGATGACTAAGTCATATTCTGATCCTTGTGCCTTATGAATGGAACAACAATAAGCCAGAGTCAGCTGATCCAGTTCATTTTTTCGATAATGGATTTCATTGTCATCAAAATCAACAATCACTTCTTCCACATTATTTGAACTTTCTTTTGCCGTTAAGATAGCAGTTATCTTGCCAATATCCCCATTGTAAACACCCTCTTCTGTATTATTTACCAGTTGAAGAACCTTGTCTCCTATACGGTAGACTTGGTCAAAATGTTTTATCTCACGTTTTTTTGAACTAGCAGGATTCAACATTTCTTGCATCAAGTCATTGATCTGATTGATGCCACCTGGTCCCTTATACATAGGGGCTAGGACTTGTAGCGTTTGGCTATTAAAGCCTTTTTTAATTGCTGCTGCTACAATCTGTCCAACCACATCACTGACTTGCTGAGCAGAGCAAGGGATAAATGAACGGTCATTATGCTTGGCTAAAAAATCCTCTGGCAGATAGCCTTGACGTATATGGTGAGCTAAATGAACGATGGATGAATCATCGGACTGACGATAAATTTTGGATAGCGAAACAGTTGGAATCAGACCCGAATCAATCATATCTGAAAAAACTTTACCTGGTCCTACTGAGGGCAGTTGGTCCTTATCCCCGACAAAGACTACTTGCATTTCATAGGGAATGGCTTGTAGCAACCAATTCATTAACCACACATCAACCATTGACATTTCGTCGATAATTAAAAGGCTGCCATCAATTATCATCGGTTCAAAGTCTCTTAGCGTCGACTCACGATTATAACCAATTAAGCGGTGAATGGTAGAAGCTGGCAAATGAGAAGTTTCTTGCATCCGTTTAGCCGCCCTGCCTGTCGGAGCCGCCAAACGGATTGGAGAATCAAAATTATCCTCATTTAGATCGGCCAGATCATAGCCATGTAAGATAGCATGTAAATAAATGAGTCCTTGTACCAAGGTTGTTTTTCCGGTTCCTGGACCTCCTGTAATAATAGAGAGAGGGGATTGAATGGCTAATTTTAATGCCTGCTGTTGCTCTTGATCATAGTCAATTTTAATTAAGGCCATAACATCCTCAATGGCTTGATCAATCTCTTCTGCTTCAAATCGCTTAACTTGTTCAGCCATCAGATAGTCGTGAATCTTTTTACTACTTCCGTACTCTGCGTAGAAAATTGAGGGAATGACAAGATCTTCTCCTAGCACTAACAGCTGGTCTTGAATAATTGCAAGATCCAACCCCTTGGTCAATAAATCATCCTCAATCAAAAAGGGGCGACTTTTTTCTAGGAGGTCGCGTGCAGTTCTCAACGAATCCGGTATCGGTACATAGGTATCTCCTTGATCGGTAGAAATTTGTGCCACCGCCATGGTAATAGCTGAAGCAATTCGTTCAGCGGCGTCGGGTTGAATGCCTAATTGTTCTGCTAACTTATCGGCCTTAGTGAATCCGATTCCTTCAATCTCTATTACTAATTGATAGGGATTTTCTTTTATTTGTTCCAGTGTATTCGATTGGAATTTCTTATAGATTCTATCTGCTAAATTAGGACCAAAGCCCCATTCACTTAACTGCATAAAAATACGTTCTGTTCCTTGAAATTTTAAAAGACTGGCCCTTAATTGATTGGCAACTTTAGCTGTTAAACCACTCACTTTGTCTAAAGCATTGGGATCATCAAGGATTTGATCAATTGCCGTTTCCCCTAATGACTCTACGATTTTTGTGGCTGTTTTAGGACCTACTCCTTTGAAACGATTGCTGGACAAATAATCAATTAAGCCCCTGCGTGAAGTCGGCATCAATTGCTGGTAGCGAGTGACTGAAAATTGCTGTCCAAAACGTGGGTGGTGGACTAATTTTCCAAAAAATTGATAGGGCGTATCGTAATGGATCGTAGTAAATTGACCCGTAATAACCAATTCTTCGTCTACCAAGAGACTCGTTTGATCTAAATCTACACTAATGCGCAAGACCTTATAAAAATTTTGGTCATTTTCGAAGATGGTACTTTCCACGCTACCTACTATTAATTCTTCCATCCACTCTCACCTCACTTGTATGTCTTATTATATCAATCTTTTTTATTAAGAACTAGAGCTTGCCATTCAAAGCTTGCCTAAGACTCTTAATATGTCCATAAAAAAATCACCCTAAATGCTCAGGGTGACTTACATTTAAATATATTGCCGCATTTGATTATCTTTATAGGCCGCATCAATAATGCCACCTCCTAGACACTCTTGGTCTTGGTAGAAAACTACCGCTTGTCCAGGCGTAATGGCTCGTGCTGGTTCATCAAAAACCACTCGTGCTTTTTTCCCTTGGTCATAAATCGTCACTTCTGCTGGAACATCTTCTTGACGGTAACGAAATTTAATAGTGCATCTAAAAGTCCGATCACTCTTATCACCATCTGTAAAAGAAAGATCCGAAGCTTCTAAGTAATCAGCATATAAATGCGGATGGTGGAAGCCTTGGCCTACATAAAGTGTTTGAGTAGCCATGTCCTTGCCAATCACAAACCAAGGCTCATTGGAGCCATTCGATCCAGTAGATCCGCCTATACCTAAACCATGTCTTTGCCCAATTGTATAGTACATCAATCCCATATGGTCGCCTTTCACTTCACCATCTAAAGTTTTCATTTTACCCGGTTGGTTGGGTAAATAATTAGATAGAAATTGGTTAAAATCTCTCTCTCCAATAAAACATACCCCAGTAGAATCTTTCTTCTTAGCGGTTGCTAAGCCTGCTTCTGCAGCAATTTCACGCACTTGTGTTTTTTCCAAGTGTCCAAGTGGGAATAAAGCTTTTTGTAATTGCTGTTGAGATAATTGATTAAGGAAATAAGTCTGGTCTTTCCTTTGATCCGATGCACGCAACAAATGAACCTGTCCTTTGTCATCTCTTGCTGCTTGGGCATAATGACCCATGGCAATATAATCCGCCCCTAATTCGGTGGCATAATCTAAGAAGGCCTTGAATTTGACTTCTTTATTACACATAACATCCGGATTGGGTGTTCGTCCCTTGCGATATTCACTTAAAAAATATTCAAAAACGCGATCCCAATATTCTTTTTCAAAATTAACTGAATAATAGGGAATACCAATTTGTTCAGCGACTAAGGCAACATCTTCATAATCTTTGGTAGCCGTACAAACACCATTTTCATCCGTATCATCCCAGTTCTTCATGAACAGACCGACCACGTCATAGCCTTCTTCCTTTAGTAATAAGGCGGCTACCGAAGAATCGACACCTCCTGACATACCTATCACTACTCGCGTTTGTGCTTTATCTTTTGTTGGAGTCATTGGGTCTTCCTTTCTTTTAATATTTATATAAAGATTAAAAACGAACTCACCTTGAATGGAAAGTCCGTTTAGATACATTCAAAACTATTTTCTATTTTACTTCAACTAGAACGTTTCGGTCAACAAATCCGTCGAAAATGAAATTTATTTTTTCAATTACCATCTCGTTGTTGGCCAGGCTGAACACATTAACCGCCTGCAAACCGTTAGAATTTACGGTTGAAATTTTTAACCCATTTAAATCAGCATTAACAGTTACCTTTAAAACTAAACCTGTACGATGTGTCGAATCTAATTCTCGTTTGTATAAGTAGTTACCTCCACGTGTTTCATTGAAGCCATTATCTCTTAAAGTATAAGGTCTACATTCTGGACTGACTTCAAAAGTTCGATTGAATCCTAATAATTTTGCTTCTGGTGTAAATGCCATTGTTCTACTCCTTACTATTTATTTATTTTTATAATTGCTTCAATTAATTGATCAATCTCATTTTTAGTCGTATAACGACCAAATGAAATTCGAACACTCTCTTGCCAACGCGCTGGGTTATCTGGGTAATAAGCAGTTAGAATGCGACTGGGTTTTACTGAACCGGCTGAACAAGCGGATCCTGCTGAAAGATAAATGTCTTGCATGTCCATTTGAATAATCAACTGGCTAGCTAATTTTCCTTTAAACCAAATACTGTGTATGCGGTTATTATGATGATTAAGATCACCATTTCTTTGATAGTTAATGCTCGCTTCATCTAATCGTTGAAAAAAATATGCTGTTAGTTCTTTAAAATTTCCTTGTAGTTCTTCATACCCCTGATACATCAACTCCAAGGCCTCCACCATACCTAAAATATAAGGAAGGTTTTCAGTTCCTGAACGCTTAGTATATTCTTGATCACCACCTAATAATAAAGGATCTAAGGTCATTTCTTTGTTCCAAGCCTGATAGACCAGAAAACCAATTCCTTTTGGTGCATAAAATTTATGACCTGACCCGTTGAAAGAGCTACAAGGGAAATTTTGTGGGTTAATCGGTTGATAACCAACAGCTTGAGTGGCATCAACATGGAACCAATAGCCCTTTTGCTTAGCATATTGACCTAGGTCTTGGATAGGAAGTTGAGAACCCACTTCATTATTTACTGCCATAGCTGTCCAACCGATGGTCGTTTCTTTACTGGCTTCAATAAATTGCTGTAGTGTGAATTGTTGGTTAGAGTCCGGCTGAATTCGGCTCACTTCAAACCCTCTGTTTTCTAAATCAAGAAGAACCTTATCCACTGCTGAATGTTCAATTGTTGTGGTAACAATATGATTACCTAGACCTAAATCACGTGCTCGAACAGCTTGTGATCGCAGTGCCCAATTGATGGCCTCTGTTGCACCGGAAGTGAAGTACAAATCAGCGTTTTCATCTAATTTTAACAACTCTTTTAAGCGTCGACGCGCTAAGGTCAACTTATTTTTACTTGCCTTTCCTAGCTTATATGTAGCAGAAGGATTTCCAAAAGATTCTGCTAAAGCATGAGAAATTCGTGCTTGAACACGGAGGTCGACTGGGGTTGTCGCTGCATAATCAAAATATATCATTGCCTCACCTTTTCATTCCTAATACAACTATTATAACGTA
This sequence comes from Facklamia sp. P13069, assembly GCF_050409405.1. Taxonomy (NCBI): domain Bacteria; kingdom Bacillati; phylum Bacillota; class Bacilli; order Lactobacillales; family Aerococcaceae; genus Facklamia; species Facklamia sp. P13069. The sequence goes on from NZ_JBNUPN010000016.1 coordinate 42,780, forward strand.
TTTTAATGATTTTGAAAGTGTTTACTTATAGAAATAAAAGGCGTATATTAATCAAAAAGAGCCTTTTGTGGTAAACTATACACATTATAAGGAGGTTTCCTAATGCAACAACCTTTAGCTTATCGCATGCGGCCGCAGCACATTGATCAAATCTTGGGACAAACTCACCTTGTAGGATCTGGCAAAATTATCCGTCGAATGGTTGAGGCCAAACGTCTTTCTTCTATGATTCTATATGGTCCACCAGGTACCGGAAAAACTTCGATTGCTGCTGCTATTGCTGGTACTACGGAATATGCTTTTCGTCATTTAAATGCAGCAACTGATGCAAAAAAAGATTTAGAAGTTGTCGTCACTGAAGCCAAAATGTCAGGTACCTTGATATTACTATTAGATGAAATTCACCGTTTGAACAAGCTTAAGCAAGACTACTTGTTGCCTCATTTAGAAAACGGACGGATTATTTTAATAGGTGCGACTACTGAGAATCCTTACATTTCGATTAATCCTGCCATTCGCTCACGTACTCAAATTTTTGAAGTCAAACCTCTATCCAGTCAAGAGATTCAAGAGGGGTTACAAAGAGCGATTAAGGATGTTGATCATGGCTTGGGCAAGTATCCAGTTGAAATTACCAAAGACACCCTTGAACATTTTTCATCTGTAACAAATGGCGACATTCGTTCAGCCCTCAACGCATTAGAGTTGGCCGTTCTTTCTACAGCTGAAAACGATCAGGGTAAGATTGTAATCACGCCAGAAATTGCTGAAGAATGTTTACAGCGTAAACGATTAAGCCATGACAAAGATGGTGACAATCACTATGATGTCATCTCTGCTTTTCAAAAGTCAATCAGAGGATCAGATGTGGATGCGGCTATGTATTACTTAGCTATTCTTTTAGAAGCTGGTGAATTAGTCATCGTTTGCCGACGTTTGTTAGTTATTGCCTATGAAGATATTGGTTTTGGCAATCCGCAAGCTACTCAACGAACAGTAGCAGCTGTTGAAGCTGCTGAAAAGTTGGGCCTACCAGAAGCACGCATACCTTTGGCTTTCGCTGTGGCAGATTTAGCCTTAAGTCCTAAATCCAACACCTCCTACCGTGCCATTAATGCGGCCCTGGCGGATATTGAAGCTGGACACACAGGCCCAGTACCAGACAGCTTAAAAGATGGACATTATGCGGGAGCAAAAAAATTAGGTCGCTCCATCGGCTATCAAAACCCTCACGATTATCCCAATCATTTTATCCGTCAACAATATCTTCCCGATCCCCTTAAAAATAAGCAATACTTCAAAGCCGAACCAACAGGAAAATACGAAGCTGCTATTAACCAATACTATCAAGAAATAAAAAAACAGCAGAATTAGCTTTACATGAAGGTTTAGTTATGAGTTTCGATTTTTCTTTCTCAATACAATAAGCTACTAACGACCAATATTGTAAATGCTTTCATTTTTTCAAACAAAACTATGTCAACCGTAAATGAAAATGTCCTGAAATTTTAAAAATTTGCGGGATAAAACT